>JALOSO010000072.1 GCA_025458385.1 Paracoccaceae bacterium
TTTCGGCGGCGGCGATGGCGGCCTTGCGGGCGGCGATCTTGTCACCGGTGGGCGGGCCTTCGAAGCGGCGGTTTTCCACGGCGACCCAAAGCACGGCGGCAAGGGCGATAAAGCCAAGCACGATCCAGAGCACGCTGTCGTTGGGCGGCTGCACGGCGATAAAGAAGATCACGCCCTTGCCGATCAGCGCCAGCACGCAGACCAGTTTGAACACACCCGCGCTCATGGCCCAGGGGCCGGGGTTTGGCCATTTCGGGCCGCCATAGGCAAGCATGCCGGCCAGAATGGGGATGATGAAGGACAGGAACAGGAAGATCAGCGTGGAGTTCACGACGATGGTGTAAAGGTTGGTGCCGCCGATCGAGACGAATTGCGCTGCAAAGACGTAAAGGATGCAGAAGATGGCCGAGGTCCAGATGGCAGCAACCGGGGTGCGGAAGCTGGGCGAGACGGAGGCAAGGGCCTTTGACCCGACAGGCATGCCGCCATCACGGCTGAAGGCAAAGAGCATGCGGCTGCATGACGTGACGGTGGCAAGGCCGCAAAGCAGCTGTGCAATCAGGATGCCGATGAAGATGATCTGCACAAGGGCAGGCGGCATGATGGCGCTGACGGTGGCAAAGAACACGCCCCAGCCTTGGGCAGCGCCTGCGTTCATGTCCGGCACGGCGAGCATGATGGCGCAGATCATGACCCAGCCGACAAGGGATGACCAGAGCACGGCCGAGACGATGCCCTTTGGCACGGACATGGCAGCGCCCTTGGTTTCCTCGGCGGTATGGGCAGAGGCGTCATAGCCCGTGATGGTGTAGACGGGCAGCAGCAGGCAAAGCAGGAAGAGGTAGGCCATGCTGTCGGTCTGCGGGAAGACATTGCCGCCAGCCTCGCCGGAGTAGTTGGTGAATGTCCAGAGGCGCGAGAATTCAAGGGTGGGGGCATAGTAGAGGCAGGCCACGACCAGCAGGGCAGTGGTGGCAAAGATGATATAGCCAGAGATATCGGTCAGGAAGGTGGTGACGCGGATGCCGACATGGTTCAGCACGGCCTGGGCGATGGTGATGATGGCGACGAATGTCACGATCTGGCCGGGGGTGGAGCCGTCAAACCCGAACATGCCGGGGAAGGCACCGGCAAAGTAGAAGGCCGTGCCGATGTTGATGGCACCCAGCACGGTGACAAGGCCAAGAAGGTTGAGCCAGGCGGTGAGCCAGCCCCAGAAGCGGTTCCCAAGGATGGAGGCCCAATGGTAGAGGCCACCGGCGGTGGGAAAGGCGGAGGCGATTTGTGCCATGGCGAGGGCGAACATGCCCGAGACGAGGCAGCCGAAGATCCAGCCGAGACCGGCCCCGGCGCCGCCGACGGAGGAGATGGCTTGGGCGAAAGAGTTGATGCCGCCTGACAGGATGCAGATGATTGAAAATGAAATGGCGAAGTTCGAGAACTTCGACATGGAGCGCGAAAGCTCCTGTGCGTAGCCCATGCCATGGAGGACCTTCTTATCCTCCTGCATGTCCTTGTCTGAATAATCGGAAGCCATGGTTCCCCTCATGTCCGTTGGATTGATCATCTTGTTATTGGGGCGGCGGATGGCCGCGCGCCCATGGCTGCATGAAAGCACAATCCAGATATGGTGCAAGCTTTCTGTGGCGACACACAACTTATGGGGGTGTCTTCTGCCGCAGATGGGATAGTGCCTGTCGCAAACTGCCTGTCTGATCGGCGTAATCGGGCTGGCAGGGCTGGGAAAGCGGCACTAGGTGTAGGACCATTGGTGGGGGATGCACGCGTTGATCTTGGTGGAACATGGGCCCGAAGGCGCACCGGCGTTGTTTGCGGGGGCGGACCGGCTGATCGTGGCATGGTCGGCGCGCGCGGTGCCGGGGGCGCTGGCGGCGCTGGATGCGGCGCGGGCGGCGGGCCTTTGGGTGGCGGGCTATGCGGCCTATGAGCTGGGCTATGCGCTGGAGCCGCGCCTTGCCCCGCTGATGCCCCGGCGCAGGCCGGGGCCGTTGCTGGCCTTCGGGGTTTATGCAGGGCCGGTGGACGCTGGCGGGGTGCTGGCACAGGCAGCGGAGGAGGGGCGCGAAACGCAGATGGCGGCACCACGCCCGATGGTCTCGCGCGGGGCCTATGACGGGGCGATGGCGCGGGTGCTGGACTGGATCGGGGCAGGCGATTGCTATCAGGTGAACCTGACCTTTCCGATGGAGTCGCGTCTTTTGCAGGGCACGCCCTTGGGCCTTTACGGTGCGATGCGGCGGACGGGGCCGGTGGGGCATGGGGCCTTTGCGGACCTTGGGGTGGGGCCGGTGGTGGTGTCGCGCAGCCCGGAGTTGTTCTTTGCAGTAGATGCCGGCGGGCGGATCAGCACGCGCCCGATGAAGGGCACGGCGCCACGCGATGCAGACCCCGCGCGCGATGCGGCGATTGCGGCGGCGCTGAACGCAAGCGAGAAGGACCGGGCAGAGAACCTGATGATCGTCGATCTTTTGCGCAATGACATCTCACGCCTGGCCAAGGTGGGATCTGTCAAGGTGCCAGCATTGTTCGCGATGGAAACCTACAGCACGGTGCATCAGATGACTTCGACCGTGGAAGGGCAGCTTGACGGGCCGCCGACGATGGCAGGGCTGATGGCGGCGCTGTTCCCCTGCGGGTCGGTGACGGGGGCGCCGAAGATCCGCGCGATGGAGATTATCCGGACGGTCGAACGCAGCGCGCGCGGGGTGTATTGCGGGGCGGTGGGGTGGATGGCACCGGACGGGCGGGCGGATTTTTCGGTGGCCATTCGCACACTTTCGGTGACGGGGCAGGACATCGTGATGAATGTGGGGGGGGGCGTGGTGCATGGGTCCACGGCGGCAGGCGAATGGGAGGAGGCGTTGTGGAAAGCGCGCTTCGTGAAGGCGGCGCAGAGCCGGGGCTGAGGCTGATCGAGACGATGCACTGGAACGGCTTTGCCGTGCGGCATCTGGCCTTGCATCTGGCGCGGTTGCAGGCGGGGGTGGCGGCCTTGGGCTGGCCTGCGCCTGACCTGACGGCGCTGAACCTGCACCGCGGGCCGCCCGCGCGGCTGCGGCTGACGGTGGATGCAGGCGGGGCGGTGGTGCTGGAAAGCGCGCCTTTGCCTGTGGCGGCGGTGGTCTGGCGGGTGGGGCTGGCGGGGGAGCGGCTGGATTCGGGCGATCCGTGGCTGGGGGTGAAATCGACGCGGCGGGGGGTGTATGACCGGGCGCGGGCGGGGATGGCTGCAGGCCTCGATGAAGTGGTTTTGCTGAACGAACGCGGTGAGGTCTGCGATGGGTCGATCACGACGGTGTTCTTCGACCGGGGTCAGGGGCTGCGGACGCCGCCTTTGACATCGGGCCTGCTGCCGGGGGTGTTGCGGGCTTCGCTTGGGGTGCCAGAGGAGGTGCTGATGGCGGAAGACTTGGGCCGCGTGCGGCTGTGGGTGGGGAATGCGGTGCGCGGGCTGATCGCGGCGGCGTTTGTGGGCTGAAGGTGGATTGGGGGCCAGCCCCCCAAGTTCAGCGGTTCCTTGAACCCATGGCGAAACCGCCGAGCTACCCCGGGATATTTGGGCAACATTGAAAGGGGTTCTGGATTTTGGCCTGGGTAACCACGGCGGGAAACGATTTCGTGGCGGCCATCAGGGTTGTTGCCGTTGAAGGGGTGCCATCCAAAGCCGTGAGGGTTGTCGTTTGCTGGTCGAGCAGGGTTGTTCTGCGACGATGCCGCCGCTGTGGCCGCGAATGTATGCGTCTTCTTCTTCGATCAGGTCGTCCACCAAGGTCATTTGCGCAATGATAAAGCGGGTGCAGCGCGGACGCACTGGCATGACGGGGGGTGGTCAAGTGTGCGGCGGCTGAGCGGCCTTGGCCCTGTGCACGGCCTCAATACGTGCAATGGCCCCGGCGACCGGGCCGGGGCCGGATTGCCAGATGTCATCGGGGATGAGGGCGATATCGTGTTGAAGCTGCCAGTCGAGGGAGTGGCCAGAGGTGGCGGCATCCCACCAGCGGTGCCAGAAGGACCAGTGGGCGGGGTTTTCAGTTTGCCAGTAGGTAAGCATGGCGGCCTTGGCCATGGTGAGCCAGTCGGGTGGGGTGCAGGGCCAGAGGGGGAGGGGGTCGTCCCCGGCAAGGAGGGCATAGCAATCGGAGCGCAGGGCAGCATAGGTGTCACGGACAGCAGCATCGCCGGCAGCAGTGGCGAGGTAATCGGTCGCGGAAAGGCCGGCGGCATCGAAATCGGCATAGGCGGTATGAAAGACGGCCTGCCAGACAGCATCGGCTGCGGCACGGGCGGCATCGACGGCGGCGTGGACGACATCGACGGCACGGGCGGCCTCGGCGGCGGCCTCGGCGGCAAAGGCATAGGGGGCATCGGCACCGCCATAGCGGAAAGTAGTGGCGGAACCGCAAGAGGCGCAATCGCCAGCGGCCTTGGTGGTGGCGCCCATGATATCTTCGCTGGTTGGCCATCTGCGCGCAACCAGCGACGTCAGATAAAATCGACTAACCCTGAGCATCCTCAGATCAAACCCTGGCGAGGCGCGAAACCTTGCGGACCAAAAGAGAAATGGCATGACCCGCATGGCGCAGCGTAGGGCGATAAAGGCAGCCTCATCACGTGGGCCGGTTTCCAGCCATGCCTGCAAGGACTTGGGGTCTGTGATATCAAGAATGTCCATCCGCGCAGCATTGCCGGGCGGGCTGGCTGGATCAAGGGGATTTACAGCTTTTGGGGTGGATCTGGTGCAGCCCCCCCTCCCCAGCCCTCCCCCACGAGGGGGGAGGGAGGTGCCGGTGGCTGGCGGTGTGGATAGCGGCTATTTCGGCGCAAACAGGCGGTAGTAGGCCCAATCGGGCAGGAACTGGCCCAGGCGGAAGAACAGGCTGAACAGGGTGGGGAAGCTGACCTTGAAGCGGTCGGTGTTCATGTGGTCCCACATGGCCAAGGCTGCCGCTTCGGGTTCCATGATGAAGGGCATGTTGAAATCGTTCTTGTTGGTCAGCCTTGTGCGGATGAAGCCGGGGTTGGCGAGTTGCACGGTGATGGGGCCGCCGCGCAGGTCGCAATACATGCTTTCGGCGAGCGACATGGTGCCGGCCTTGCTGGCGGCATAGCCGATGGCACCGGGCAGGCCGCGGAAACCCGACAGCGAGCCTGTAATGACGACATGGCCATGGCCCTGGGCAACCAGCCCCGGCATGACGGCGCCGATGGCGCGCGCGCAGCCGGTGAGGTTGATGTTGCACATGGTTTCGACAGCGTCCATGTCCCACGCCTGCGCCGAGCAGGGCCAGTAGACGCCGGCAAGAAAGACGACACCGTCAATCGGGCCAAGCGCGGCCGCGGCCGCCTTGACGCTGGCGGTGTCGGCGACATCGCAAGGCAGGATGCGGGCTGGCCGGGCAAGGGTTCCTGCGGCCTCTTCCAGTTTGTCGACACTGCGGGCCGAAAGGATAAGGTCAACGCCCGCGCGGGCCATGACCTGTGCAAGGGCGAGGCCAAGCCCTTCGGACGCACCGACAAGCCAATAGCGTTTTCCGGTCCAGGTTTTCATGCGGGCACCTTGCGCAGGGTTGCGACGAGTTCGGCGACGGTGATGCCGAATTTGGAAAACTGGCTGCGATTCATGATGGTGCCGTTTTCCATCAGATACATCCAGTCATTGACGGCCAGCACATGGCCGCCCGCCGCCGGGGTGAGTTTGATGTTGTAGTTCATCTGGACAGCCGCACCTGCCGCCTGTCCCGTGCCCGTGCCGACCACATCGGGGGCTTCGGCGCGGATGCGGCCGCCGGGTGCCAGATGGAAGGTCCAGACGCGGTCTTGCACGGTGCCGCTGTCATAGTGAAACCGTTCGCGCAGGGTGCAGGTATCACCCTCCCAGGAGCCGACCATATCGGCGACAAAGCGCGAGGTCACGCGCCCGGTGGGGCCGTAGATCAGGCCTTCGCACAGAATGGGGCCGTTCAGTTGTTCCTTCAGATCAAAGGTAGGCCCCGCCTTGGCAAGATCGGCGGGGCTTTGGGCCTGAAAGCTCCACCAACGGCGGCGGGCGATCGGGACGGCAACGGCAACACACAAAAGCAGCAGCAGGGCGATGGTCATGGGTCAGGCCTCGGGGATGGGGGTGCGGGCCAACAGCGTGATGGCGACCAGTTTCAGGGCGCAGGGCAGCAAGGCGTAAAGGGTCGTCAGCAGGGCCAGCGCTGCGGGCGGGCTGGGGCCGGTTGCGGTAAAGCCGGATGCCTCAAGCGCAGGCAGCAAGGTGGCTGCGGCAATCGCAAGCGAAAGTTTGGAGACAAAGGACCACAGGCCAAAGGCTGCAGCCTCGCCACCCTTTCCGATAGCCGCCATGCGGCGGGCAAAGATCGCGGGCAACAGTGTCATGTCGGCCCCAAGGGCCGCACCCGAGGCCGCGCAGATCAGGGCAAAGGCCATCGCGTCACCCGGGCCCAACATGGCCGCCCAGACAAAGGCCGCGATGGCAAGGATCATGGCGGCCATCAGGCTGCGCTTGGCCCCGAACGACTGGGCCGCGCGCGACCACAGCGGGGTGCTGATGGCCGCAGCCAGAAAGAACAGCAAAAGAAGCGGGCCCGCCGCCTCCGGGGCTGCCAGGGCCTGGCTGACAAAGAACAGGAACAGCGTCGATGATACGGCCACGGGGCTGGCATTCAGCAGGGCAATCAGCAGCAGACGACGGGCAAGCGCGTCTGCCAGCGCGGGCCGAAAGGTGGCGAAGGCCGCCGTATCAGGCGGCAAGGCGGTGGCACGGCCCCATTCGTGGCGCATGGCAAACGTGGCCATGATGGCAAGGGCGCAAAAGGCAATGGCAAAGGCTGCATAGGGTTGCGCCGTCAGACCGGCCAAGGCCACCGGGGCGACCGAGGCCAGCGTGATCCCGATCAGCGATCCGGTTTCACGCCAGCCCGCAAGGCGGATATGGCCAGCATCGCCCATACGCGCGGCCCTGCCCACACCTTCGGCGTAAAAGCAGATGGTCAGAAAGGAAAAGGCCGAGAACAGCACGGTCAGGGTCAACGCGAACCACAAAAGCGGCGAAACCGGCGGCGTTACCGCAAAAAGACCAAGCATCGCCAGCGCCATCAGGGCAGCGGCAAATGCGACCCAACGGCCACGGGTCCCGCGGCGGGTTTCGGCGAACCAGCCCAGCACCGGATCCTGCACCACATCGATCACCCGCAACAGCGCCAGCGTCAGCCCAAGCGCACCCAGGCCGATGCCATAGGTCTCGGCGTAGACGGTGGGTGCGTGGATGTAGATCGGCAGGCCGGCCGCAGCGATCAGCGCTGCAAACAGCGACCACGGTGCAAGCTGGGTAATCGTGGCGGGCGCGGTTGCTGTCACCGCGTCACCTCATCTGCGGGCGGGGTCGGGCGGCTGCGGAACTTTGCCCCCTTGATCGCGAGTTTCAGCGCCTGCCAATGGATCAGCGCCAGCACGCGGCGTGATCCGAAGGGGCGGCGCAGGCACGCCATCAGGATGCCCCGGTTGGTGAGCGCGACACGCGGGCCAATCAGATTGGTGTAAACGCCACCCTTCTCAGAGGTATAGTCGATCCAGATGCCGATGCGGTCTGGCCGGATATCAAAACGAAAGTCATAGCGCCCCGTGACCGGCTGAAACGGTGAAACATAGAAGATCTTGGTCGCTTGCAGCGTGTCCTCCGGCTGGATCGCCCCGCCGCCGGGATGGGCACACAGGTAGGAATGACGCTCGCCATATGTGTTCGTGACCTCGGCAATCACGGCGGTCAGGTCACCCGATGCGGCAAAGCACAACCAGAACGACACGGGGTTGAAGACATGGCCCAGCACCCGCGGTTGCGCCAGCAGCAGGATCTGCGCGGCTGTCAGGCCGTGCCCTTCCAGCACCCTGCGCGCCCAGCTGACCCCATGGCCCGCACCCGGCAACCCGCCATGATCGCGGTCATGCACGGCAATAAGGTTGCGCCGGTTCCGGCTGAACAGACGCGGCCCTTGGGCGGCATCGGGATCAAGCAGCAGGTAGTCCACGCGATAGCGGAACCGGTTTGCCACCGCCCCCTTGCGCCCGTGAAAGGTCTCGCCCTGCAGGTGTTCAACCGTGCTCATGCTGGGTGCTGCACCCGCCTGGCCGCCATCGCATCGGTGACATCGACCGCCGACTGGAAGCCGTCTTCGTGAAATCCGTTGCGCATCCAAGCGCCGCAGAACCATGTGTTCCCTGTTCCGTTCATCGCCCGGATCGTGTCTTGCGCCGCCAAAGCCGGCAGATCAAACACCGGGTGTTGAAAGGTCACCCGGTCATGGATCAGACGGTCGTCAATCGGCTGGTTGCTGTTCAACGTCACGAACAGCGGGTCGTCCTGCGGAATCGGCTGCAACGAATTCATCCAGTAAGTCAGATCAATACGCGCCGGTTTTGGCCCCGCCGGTTCGCAGTAAACCCATGATGCCCAGCAGGACCGCCGCTTTGGCATCAGCCGTGCATCGCTGTGCAATACCGCATCATTTGGCTGATAGCGCACCGCGGACAGGGCCGCGGTTTCGGCTGCGCTGGGGTCTGCCAGCAGTTTCAGGGCCGTGTCGGAATGCGTGGCAAGGATGATATCGTCAAACATCTCCCATTCCGCGCCATGCGCCCGTACCATCGCCCCGCCCGGCACACGCTTGACCCCTGCCACCGCCGCACCCAGCCGCAGATCGACGCCGCGTTGCTGCAACGCGGCCTGCAGCCGGCGCACATATTCAATCGACCCGCCCTTCACCGTATACCATGGATGCTGGCCATAGACGCCCAGCAAGGCGTGGTTCTTGAAGAACCGGATCATCGCCTGCGCCGGAAAATCCAGAATGCCCTGCACCGGCGTTGACCAGATCGCCCCGGAAAGCGGCGTGATGTAGTAATCGCGGAACCATGGTCCGGTGCCCAGATTGTCGAGCAGCCCCCCAATTGTCAGATGCGGGTCGCTTGCGGCTGCTTCGGCATGTTTGTTGAAATGCAGAATGTCACGCAGCATGCGCAGAAAGGCCGGGTTCACGATGTTGGATCGCGTGGCAAACAGCGCGTTCAGGCTGGCAAGCGCATATTCCATACGCCCGCCCCCAATGGACGCCCCGAAGGTCATCGAACTGTCGGCGACAGGCACCTGCAATTCGCTGAACAGTTGCACCAGATGCGGGTAGTTCACCTTGTTGAACACGATAAAGCCTGTATCGACAGGCTGGTCCCCGCGTTTGCCGGCAAGCACCGTACGCGCATGCCCGCCCAGACGACCCTCGGCCTCGTACAGGACGACCGATGACGTGCCAGCCAGCCGGTAGGCGGCCGCCATCCCGGCGATCCCGCCCCCGATGATCGCAACACGCCGGGGCCCGGCCTCCACAGTTTCAAACGGCATGACGGCGCAACCTCCGGATTGTCTGATGCGCGGGTCTTTGGCATGCCGCACCTGTTCGTTCTAGCGTCAGCTTTCATACGCGGATAGGCGCATGTCGGATCAAACTGACAGGCCGCGTCAGAATTTTCTGACATATTTGCATTTTCTTTGGCAGGCAGGTGATCCGGTTGCGCGCAGGCTGCGTAAATCTGTCACGATGCGGAAGACCGAAGACCACCAGAATGGGGGTGCACTGACCGGCGTGCCATCTTATGTTGCGCTGGAAAAGACAAGTGTTTCCCGCAGGATGGTCTTGGTTTGGCGATAGGCGACGAAGAGGTTGATTGGGCGGCCCTTGTGCTGCGCGTGCGCGATCATCAGGATCGGGCGGCATTTGCCGTGCTGTTCCGGCACTTTGCCCCACGGGTAAAGGGCTTTCTGATGAAGTCGGGCGCGGGTGACACGCTGGCCGAGGAATGTGCGCAGGATGTCATGGCAACGCTGTGGCAGAAGGCGCATCTGTTCGATCCCACACGGGCCTCTGTGGCGACCTGGGTCTTCACCATCGCACGGAACCGGCGGATTGACGCGCTGCGCAAGGCGCGCCGACCCGAGCCGGAAGACCTGCCCTGGGGGCCAGAGCCTGAGCCTGATCAGGACGCGGCGATGGCCCTGCAGGAAGACACGATGCGGCTGGGCAAGGCACTTGCCCAACTGCCGGAAAAGCAGCGCGCACTGATCGAACGGGCCTACTACGGCGATTTGTCACATTCGGAAATAGCCGAAGAGACGGGATTACCACTGGGCACGATCAAGTCGCGCATCAGATTGGCGTTAGACAGACTGCGCCACCACATGAGTTGAGTTGAGCAGAACCGATGACGATGATCCGCCACCACCTTCCTGATGCCCTGTTGATGGGCTATGCCGCCGGCACTTTGCCCGAGGCCTTCAACCTGGTCGTCGCGACGCATGTCAGCCTGTCTGACGAGGCACGCGCACGTCTGGGCGCCTTTGAAGCGGTTGGCGGGTCGGTCATCGATGACGCTGATGCAGCGGAAATGGCCTCTGGAAGTCTTGACCGGATGATGGCGCGGCTGGACATGCTGCCACAGGCGAATGCAAGGGCCCCGCTGGCGGGGGATGCAATCTATCCCGCACCGCTTCTTGATTACATGACCCGGGGCCTGAAATGGCAATCCGTGGGTCGCGGGGTGAAACAGGCAATCCTGAAAACGGATGGTGCGGCGTCGGCCCGTCTGATCCGCATTCCGGGCGGGCAGGCGATGCCGGATCATGGGCACAAGGGAACGGAACTGACGCTGGTGCTGCAGGGCGCGTTCATGGATGGCAACCGCCGCTACGCGCGCGGTGATGTCGACGTGGCAACAGAAGAGACAGAGCATACGCCAATGGCCGAAGCCGGGGTGGAGTGTATCTGCCTTGCGGCAAGTGACGCACCATTGAAATTCCATGGGCTGTTGCCGCGTCTGGCGCAGCCGTTCTTCAAGATCTGATCGGGTTGAACCCCGCCCCGGACCTGTTCCGCGGCCTCGGCCTGCTGCATTGACGTCCCGGATCAGGTCCGGGTCATGTCGGCATCAGGGTGGCCGATGTCATCCACTTCGACAGCGATGATCGGGCCGTCGGTTGCGATGGTCACCTGTGCGCGTGTTTCAATCAGGTCGCGGGCTGCAAGAGGCTGGCCGTTCACCTTGGCGGCGGCAAGTGGCAACAGGAACAAACGGCCCTTTCGGTAGGGCATGCCCGGCGGTGCGATCCAGACCACCGGGGCTGGCAGGTGGCGTGCGGTCATCACATTGAAATCTTCCGATACAGCGGTGACTTGGGTTGCGACGATGGCGGCATCACCGGGGAAAGCCACAGGCGTCAGGGGGGCGGCATGCAGGGCAAGGCCAGAGCCGGACAACTGAAAGCCGGGGCCGGAGATGACGGTCAGCACGCGGTCGATGTTGGGCAGCAATGAGAAGGGGCCGGGTTCGGTGACCGTGGCAATCGACAGGCGCAGGTGCAGACCATCTGGCCCGTCTTCGCGCAGCAATTCCATGGTTTGCCCGCGCCCGTTGGCCCAGGGCATGATGCGGTAGCCTGTGGCGGGATGAATGATCATGGGGGCACGCGCCGAAAAATTTTCGCCGAAAATTTTTCCGGGATCATTCTGCGGCCTGTGGGCCGATGATCGGGGCGGGGTCATTTGCGCCCAGCTCTTCGAAATCGAAATTGTCCAGCCGCTTGGCCCGGCGCGCTGCCTTGTCGGATGAAATCTTGATCTCTTCGATGTCTTTCGCTGCTTGACCGAAATGCCGGTCAAGGTTGCCCACCCGTTCGCCCAGACGTTCGACATCGCGATACAGCTCTCCCAGTTCCTTGCGGATGGCCCCCGCCTGTTCG
>JALOSO010000073.1 GCA_025458385.1 Paracoccaceae bacterium
CCCCGTCTTTTGGGATCAAAGAACCAGTCCGAAGCCGAGACGACCGGAAAAGCTATTTTCTGGGCCGGGCTTTTGGTGCCGATCCCCTTCCTGCTGGCTGGTGCAGCATGGGCGGCAGAGGGTCCGGCGCCATGGCTTACTGCCACGTTGATCGGGGGCCTTCTGCTGTTCGGCTTCGTCTTTGCAATCAATTCATCGGTCCATTCCTACCTGATCCTTGCCTTTGGATCGGCGGAACGGATCACGCGGGATGTGGGCTTTTACTATATGGCAAACGCTGCGGGACGCTTGATCGGCACCTTGCTGTCGGGCCTCAGCTATCAGATCGGCGGTCTGCCCCTGTGCCTTGCCACGGCCGGGGTCATGGCGCTGGCAAGCTGGCTGGCGGCACGCAGGCTTGGCCGCATCTAGCGCCCGCGTCACACCGCATGGGCGATCACACGGCTGCGGCGTGACGGTTTGAATCCTGATCATAGGCATCAAAGGCGCGGGCGATCATGCGGGTCAGCGGGCGGCCTTCGGGCGGGATGCTCAGCGTGCCGTCCGACAGGCGCACCATCCGGCCAAAATCTGCCGCAACGCGCTGAAACAACTGGTCGATCCGGGCTGCAGTCGTCTCGCATTCGGCCAGCAGACCGGCGCGCGTCACCTGAAAATCGCACATCAGCGCCTCGATGATCCGGCCGCGCAGCAGATCGTCACCGCCAAACCTGTGCCCGCGGTGTGTTGCCAGGCCCCCGGCCCTGATCGCCCCGGTATAGGCCGCCGTGGCCGACAGGTTCTGTGCATAGCCCTGCGGAAACCGCGAGATTGACGATGCCCCGATCCCGATCAGCACGGGCGAGGGATCATCCGTGTAACCCTGAAAGTTGCGCCGCAGCCGACCGGCGGCCTGCGCCTGTGCAAGCCCGTCATCTGGCTTGGCAAAATGATCGATGCCGATGGCGCGATAGCCATCCCAGACAAACAGTTGCTGCGCTGTCTCGAACAGCGCAAGGCGTTCTTCGGGGGTTGGCATCGAGTCTGACGGGATCATCTGCTGGCGCCTGCTCATCCAGGGCACATGCGCATAGCCGTAAAGTGCAACCCGGTCAGGCGACAGCGACAACAGCTTTTGCACCGAATCTGCAATGCGTGTCTGGGTCTGGTGCGGCAGGCCGTAAAGGATATCGCAGTTCAGACTGGTGACACCGCGTTCGCGTATCTGCAGGCTGACATCGCGCGTCAGGTCATAGCTCTGATCGCGCCCGATGGCCTTCTGGATCAGCGGGTCGAAATCCTGCACGCCAAGCGAGGCGCGGTTCATGCCCGATGCGACAAGTGCATCCAGACGTGCGGCGTCAATTTCGTTGGGGTCGATCTCGACCGAGAATTCACCACCGGCGGCCAGCGGGGCCACGGCAAAGATTGCTGCGGCCAGATCACGCATCTGATCCGGGGCCAGCAGCGTTGGCGTGCCACCGCCCCAATGCAGGCGGCGCAACCGGACCCCTGCTGGCAAATGGCGCTGCAGCAGGCGCAATTCGGCCTTCAGCGTTTCGACATAGGCCAGAACCGGGGCATTGGTGGCCGTGCCTTGTGTGCGGCAGGCGCAGAACCAGCACAGGCGGCGGCAAAACGGCACATGGATGTAAAGCGAGATGCCGCTGCCAGCGGGAACGGCAGCGATCCAGTCGCCAAAATCGCCAGGCCCGACACCACCGGCAAAGTGCGGTGCTGTCGGGTATGATGTGTAGCGCGGCACGCGCGCATCAAAAAGGCCAAGCTGGGCGAGTTGCGGATCATGGGTCATGGGGTTAAGTTAAAGGGGCGCCGGACGATTACCTTGACCCAGATCAACCTTGCGAGACCTGATTTGCAGTTAGCGGCCCCCCCTGTTCAATGCGGTGATTGCCAGATTCGCCATCGGGCCGTCTGCGCCCGCTGTGATACAGACGAGCTGACCCAACTGGAGCAGATGAAGTACTACCGCAGCTTTCAGGCGGGACAGTCGATCATCTGGGCGGGTGATCCGATGGAATTCGTGGGGTCAGTGGTCAACGGTGTGGCGACCTTGACGCAGACGATGGAGGATGGCCGGCGGCAGATGGTCGGGCTGATGCTGCCATCGGATTTTGTCGGGCGGCCGGGGCGGGCGGCTGCGGCCTTTGATGTGACGGCGAAGACCGATCTGGTGATGTGCTGTTTCCGCAAGAAACCGTTCGAGGCGATGATGGCGACGACGCCGCACATCGCGCAGCGCCTGCTGGAGATGACGCTGGACGAACTGGATGCCGCGCGCGAGTGGATGCTGCTTCTGGGCCGCAAGACAGCGCGGGAAAAGATCGCCTCGCTGATTGCAATCATCGCGCGGCGCGATGCGGCGCTGCACCTGCGGGCGGCAAAGGGCGGCATTTCGGTCGATCTGCCGCTGACGCGCGAAGAGATGGCCGATTATCTGGGCCTGACGCTGGAAACCGTCAGCCGACAGATTTCAGCGCTGAAAAAGGATGGGGTGATCATCCTTGACGGAAATCGCCATGTCAGCATTCCGGATCTGAATCGCCTGCTGGAAGAGGCGGGCGATGATGGCGATGGCGGCATGCTGGCCTGACAAAGGCCCTGCCGCTGCACATCGCCATCTGCCTAGTGCGCCAGAAAGACCGGCAACGCCGCGCCTTCAAGCATGGAACGGGTCGCCCCGCCCAGTATCGCCTCGCGCAGGCGCGAATGGCCATAGGCGCCCATGACCATCAGGTCGGCCCCGGTATCGCGCGCATGGCGGGCCAGCACTTCGGACACGCGCGGCAGGGTTTTTGCCAGGACCGTCACCTCGGCCCGCACCCCGTGGCGCACCAGCATCTGGCACAAGAGGCCACCGGGATCAGACCGTTCCGGGCTGTGGGCCGGCGGGTCAACCACCACGATCGAGACCTTGTCGGCCCGGCGCAGGAAGGGCATTGCGCGGCGCGTGGCAATCAAGGATTCGCGGCTTTCATTCCAGGCAATCAGCACATGACGGGGGTCTTGCGGCATCAGCTGGCCCGCGGGCACGATCAGCACCGGGGCCATGCCCTGAAACAACGCAGCCTCGGTAATCGCGACATCGGCTGCACTGCGCCCCTTGTCATAAGGGCGGGGCAAGATCACCAGATCGGCATATTGCGCATGCGTGGCAATCACATCGCCCAGCATGCCAGACGGGACAGCCATCGGTTCAACCGCATAGCGCAGGCCGGGCCCCTGTGCCGCAAAGGCCGCCCCCAGGGCAGATTCGTTTGCGCGGGCTTCTTTGTCGGCCTCTTCCAGCGATGCTGTGATGACCATGGCGGCCGCACTCAGATTTGCATAGCCGACCTGAATATCGTCAATGCCCAAGGCGAGCGCGTCAACATGCGCGTCCATCCGGCGGGCAATGCCCGCAGCGGCGGCAATCACTGTATCAAGGCCCGTTGGCGTGGTTGCGACTGTCAGCAGTGATTTATAGGCCATGTTCGCCTCCGTTTCCTGGTTGGGTGCGTCATTGTGCAGCGGCCCGCACGGCGTTTCCTTGACGCGGATCAAGATGTTGGCGGCAAACCCTTGACCCAGATCAAAGCACCCTGATCGCCCGCGATGCAAAACACCCTTGCCCGAGCAGGCGGCACGCCCGTGCGCATCTGTCCGGCCGAACGAACAAGGGAACCGAAGCATGTGGGATTACTTCAAACTGGCCGGTTTGGGCCTGCTGGCGCTTTTTGCCGCGATCGGGGCAAATTTCGCCCGTGATCTGGCCTATCAGGTCAATGCGCTGACAGTGATGCTCGCGGCGGGCATCGCCTTTCTGTATGTGCTGCGGACGGCAGGCGACCCGCGCCCTGACCTGCGGCATGAATACTTTGACAGCGTGATCCGGGCCGGGGCGATTGCCACGGCCTTTTGGGGCGTTGTCGGGTTTCTGGTGGGGGTGGTCATCGCCAGCCAGCTGGCCTTTCCGCAACTCAACTTCGAATTCCTGCAGGGTTATGGCAACTTTGGCCGTCTGCGCCCGCTGCACACCAGTGCGGTGATCTTTGCCTTTGGCGGCAATGCGCTGATCATGTCTTCCTTCTATATCGTCCAGCGCACCAGTGCGGCGCGCCTGTTCGGTGGCAGCCTTGGCTGGTTCGTGTTCTGGGGCTGGCAGCTGGTCATCGTGCTGGCCGCAACCGGCTATGTGCTGGGGGCAAGCCAGGGCAAGGAATATGCCGAACCCGTCTGGTACGTCGATATCCTGATCACCGTGGTCTGGGTCGCCTTCCTGATTGCCTTCATGGGCACGCTGCTGCGCCGGAAAGAGCCGCACATCTATGTGGCCAACTGGTTCCTGCTGTCGATGATCCTGACCGTGGCCATGCTGCATCTTGTCAATAACGCGGCCATCCCGGTTTCGGTATTCGGGTCGGCGCAGGTGCAACTGTTCGCCGGCGTGCAGGATGCCATGGTGCAATGGTGGTATGGCCACAACGCCGTGGGCTTTTTCCTGACCGCAGGCTTTCTGGGCATGATGTATTACTTTGTGCCAAAGCAGGTCGAACGCCCTGTTTACAGCTACAAGCTGTCGATCATCCACTTCTGGGCCCTGATCTTTCTTTATATCTGGGCGGGTCCGCACCACCTGCACTACACCGCCTTGCCTGACTGGGCCTCGACCCTTGGCATGGTGTTTTCGGTGATCCTGTGGATGCCTTCGTGGGGCGGCATGATCAACGGGCTGATGACGCTGTCGGGCGCATGGGACAAGCTGCGCACCGACCCGATCATCCGGATGATGGTGGTTTCCATCGGCTTTTACGGGATGAGCACGTTCGAAGGCCCGATGATGAGCATCAAGGCCGTCAACAGCCTGTCGCACTACACCGACTGGACCATCGGCCACGTGCATTCCGGTGCGCTTGGCTGGAACGGGATGATCACCTTCGGCGTGTTGTATTTCCTGGTCCCGCGCCTGTGGAACCGCGACGGCCTGTATTCGCTGAAACTGGTGAACTGGCACTTCTGGCTCGCGACGATCGGGATCGTGCTTTACGCCAGCGCGATGTGGGTCACCGGGATCATGGAGGGCCTGATGTGGCGCGAGGTCGATGCAAACGGGTTCCTTGTGAACGCCTTTGCCGACACGGTGGCTGCGAAATTCCCGATGTATGTGGTGCGCGCGGCGGGGGGGCTGATGTACCTCAGCGGGGCACTGATCATGTGCTGGAACCTGTGGATGACCGTGCGGGCACAACCTTATCGGGTGAACGCGCACGCCGCGGTTCCGGCAGAATAAAGGGCAGATGGATATGGCATTTCTGGACAAACACAAGGCAATCGAAACGCATGCGACGCTGCTGATGGTCCTTAGCCTGCTGGTGGTGACGATTGGGGGGATCGTGCAGATCGTTCCGCTGTTCTACCTTGAAAACACCATCGAAAAAGTCGAAGGCGTGCGCCCCTATACGCCGCTGGAACTGGCCGGGCGCGAGATTTATCTGCGCGAAGGCTGCTATGGTTGCCACAGCCAGATGATCCGCCCGATGCGGGATGAGGTGGAGCGCTATGGCCATTACAGCCTCGCAGCCGAATCGATGTATGACCGGCCGTTCCAGTGGGGGTCAAAGCGCACCGGGCCTGATCTGGCGCGTGTGGGGGGGCGCTATTCGGACGAATGGCATCAGGACCACTTTGAAAACGCCAAGTCGGTGGTGCCTGAATCAGTGATGCCGCCCTATGGCTTTCTTGCGGACCGGCCCCTGGACGGCAAGTTCATCGCGGATCTGGTGGCCACACACCGGATGACGGGTGTGCCCTATACGGATGATATGGTGGCGAATGCCAGGGCCGATTTCGCCGTGCAGGCCGACCCGCTGGAAGACAGCGGTGGCCTTGAAGATCGCTATGGCGAAGACGTGTTCGGCACTGTGGTCAATGTGCGCAACTTTGACGGCAGGCCTGAACTGACCGAGATGGACGCGCTGATCGCCTATATCCAGGTGCTTGGCACGATGGTCGATTTCTCGACCTTCACGCCCGTGGCAAACCGGTAAGGGGGCAAGGATGGAAACCTATTCCTTTCTGCGCCACCTGGCAGACAGCTGGTTCCTGCTGGCCATGACCCTGGGCTTTCTGGGCCTGTGCTTCTGGGCATTCCGCCCCGGCAGCCGCCCGGCCCACAATGACATCGCGGCCTCGATCTTTCGCAATGACGATCGACCGGCAAGGCTGACCCCTGAAATCCCCGCCGCCCGAAAGGAGGACTGACGCCATGTGCGCCAAGCCAGTCAAGAAACAGCCCCAGCAGGTCGAAACGACCGGTCATCAGTGGGACGGGATCGAGGAATACAACAACCCGATGCCGCGCTGGTGGGTCTGGACCTTTTACGCGACGATCGTCTGGGGGGTTGCCTATTCGGTTGCCTACCCGGCCTGGCCGCTGCTGCGAGAGGCAACACCGGGCCTTTTGGGTGCCAGCACGCGGGCTGATGTCGCGGCCGAAATTGCCGCTGTTGATGCCGCCAATGCCGCGGTCAAGGCACAGCTTGTCGCGGCAGACCTGAACGCCATCGGCGCGGACCCGGGTCTTGCGACCTTTGCCGAAAACGCCGGGGCCGCGATCTTTCGCACCAATTGCGCCACTTGTCATGGGTCTGGCGCAGCCGGGTTCGAAGGGAAGGGTTATCCGAACCTTCTGGATGACGACTGGCTTTGGGGCGGCACGATGGAAGACATTCATCTGACGATCACCCATGGCATCCGCAATACCACAGACCCGGATGCGCGCTATTCCGAGATGCCGCGCTTTGGGGCGGATGAGCTGCTGGATGAAGACCAGATCGGTCAGGTTGTCGAACATGTGCTGGCGATTTCGGGGCAGGAACATGATGCCGCGCTTGCCGCAGCCGGGGCGACGGTCTTTGCCGAGAACTGCGCAAGTTGTCATATGGATGACGGGTCTGGCGACCGGTCACTGGGCGCGCCGAAACTGTCGGACGCGATCTGGCTGTATGGCGGTTCGCGCGCGGCGATCACCGAAACGGTGGTGAATGCGCGGTTCGGTGTGATGCCTGACTGGAACGAACGGCTGACCGAAGACGAGATTCGCGCCGTGTCCTTTTACGTGCATGGGCGTGGCGGCGGCGAATGACGCCGCGGCCAGGCTGCAAGACCGGGCTGCGGGGGGCGCAGGCGCCAAAGGGCGCAAGGATTGCCCCCACGCAGCCTGCCCAACCCCTTTTTGATCCGGATCAGCCCCTGTGAGCGACCAGCCCACCACACCCCCCAGCCTTTATGCCGCGCGCGAACCTGTGTTCCCGCGCCGCGTCAAAGGGGCCTTCCGCACAATGAAGTGGTGGATCATGGGGGTCGCCCTTGGCATCTATTACATCACACCATGGCTGCGGTGGGACCGCGGGCCCAGCCTGCCGGATCAGGCGGTGCTGGTCGATCTGGCCAACAGGCGCTTTTTCTTTTTCATGATCGAGATCTGGCCGCACGAATTCTACTTTGTGGCGGGTTTGCTGATCATGGCGGGGCTGGGGCTGTTCCTGTTCACCAGTGCCCTTGGCCGGGTGTGGTGTGGTTATGCCTGCCCGCAAACCGTCTGGACCGACCTTTTCATCCTGGTCGAACGTTGGGTCGAAGGTGACCGGAACGCGCGCCTGCGGCTGCATCATCAGGCCTGGAACGCCGAAAAGATCAGAAAGCGCGCGGTCAAGTGGACGGTGTGGTTGCTGATCGGGCTGGCAACGGGCGGGGCCTGGGTGTTCTATTTTACCGATGCCCCCACGCTGCTGGGCGATCTGGTGACCGGACAGGCGCATCCGGTGGCCTATATCACCATGCTGATCCTGACGCTGACGACCTTTGTCTTTGGCGGGTTTGCGCGGGAACAGATCTGCATTTACGCCTGCCCATGGCCGCGCATTCAGGCGGCGATGATGGACGAAGACACGCTGACCATCGCCTACCGCGACTGGCGGGGCGAACCGCGCGGCAAACAGACCGTGGAAGGCAACGGCGACTGCATCGATTGCATGGCTTGCGTGAACGTCTGCCCGATGGGCATCGACATCCGCAACGGCCAGCAACTGGCCTGCATCACCTGCGGGCTGTGTATCGATGCCTGTAACGATGTCATGGACAAGATCGGCAAGCCGCGCGATCTGATCGGCTATCTTGCGTTGACAGACGAGACCCGCGAACGCAACGGCCAGGCGGCCAAAAGCGTGTGGAGCCATGTCTTCCGCCTGCGGACGATGCTTTACACCGTGCTTTGGTCTGGTGTGGGTGTTGCACTTGTGGTTGCGCTGTTCTTGCGCTCGCCCATCGACATGAATGTGACGCCCGTGCGCAACCCGACCTTCGTGACCCTGTCGGATGGCAGCATCCGCAATGCCTATGACCTGCGGTTGCGCAATATGCATGGGGCCGATGCGCAGTTCACCATTGCCGTCACGTCTGATGCCTTTGTCACACTGGCCCTGGAAGGGACCGAAGGGCTGACGGTTGTGGTGCCCGCCAATGAAACCATGGCGCAGCGCATCTATCTGACAGCAGCGCCGGGCACGCGGGCCGCCGTCAATGACCGCACCGATGTGCGGATCTGGATCGAAGAGCAAGGCACCACGAACCGCGTGCACCACGATACCATCTTCAACGGAAAGGAAGCCGGCAATGACTGAACTGACAGGGCGCCACGTCTTTGCCATCACCGCCGGTGCATTTGCGGTGATCATCGGGGTCAATATGGTACTGGCGGTCAAGGCCGTGACAACCTTTCCGGGGCTTGAGGTCGCCAACTCCTATGTGGCCAGCCAGGGGTTTGATGCGCGCAAGGCCGCCCAGGAAAGGCTGGGCTGGTCGATGACAACCGATTGGGCCGATGGCCGCCTTTCCCTTGTCATCGCTGATGCCGAAGGGCGCCCGGTGCAGGTGGACGAGCTGCAGGTGCTGGTGGGCCGCACGACCGAGGCCGCCGATGATGTCTGGCCCAGCTTTGTGCCCGCTGCAGGTGGCTATGCCGCCGAGGTGGCGCTTGGCCGGGGCAAATGGATGGTCAAGGTCACGGCCCGTGCGGCGGATGGCACTGTCTTTGAACAACGTTCTGAACTGTTCATCAGGGGATAGGCGATGACAGTCGTTGATGAGATCGGGCATATCCCCCGGGCGGCCTGCCCGGCCTGCAATGCCGCCCCGGCAGCGATCTGGGCGGCCAGCGGGCCAAGGCCCGGCCCGGATGCGCGGATCATGCTGTCACTGCCGCTGGCACATTGTGCGGCCTGCATCTCGACCGTCGAGGCGGCCTTGCAGGCGGTGCCGGGCGTGCGGACGGCCCGGGTCAACCTGACACAGAAACGCGCCAGCATCGAGGCCGCAGCCGATGTCACGCCCGCGCAGCTGATCGCGGTTCTGGCCGTGCAAGGCCACGAGGCGCATGAACTTGACCCCGGTTTGCTGTCGACGACCGAGACGGACCGTCAGGGGCACGAGCTGCTGATGCGGCTGGGCGTCGCCTTCTTTGCGATGATGAACATCATGCTGCTGTCAGTCGCCGTCTGGTCAGGGGCCAGCGATGCCACGCGCGATCTGTTTCACTGGATATCCGCAACCATTGCTTTGCCAACGGTGATCTTTGCCGGCCAGCCGTTCTTTCGTTCGGCCTGGGCGTCGCTGCGGGCCGGGCGTCTGGGGATGGATGTGCCGATCAGCCTTGCCCTGATCCTTGCCAGCACGATTTCGGTCTTTGAAACTTGGATGTCGGGCCATCACGCCTATTTCGATGCGGCGGTCATGCTGGCGTTTTTCCTGTTGCTGGGGCGTTATCTTGACCACCGGACCCGCGCCATCGCCCGTTCCGCCGCCGAAGAACTGGCCGCACTGGAGGTGCCGCGCGCGACTGTGCTGCTGGCCGATGGCCATGAGGAAGAGCGCGCGATCACCGCGATCACCGTCGGCGATACCGTTCTGGTGCGGCCGGGTGGGCGCATGCCGGTTGATGGCGTTGTGATCAATGGCGCGTCCGAGGTTGACCGCAGCCTGCTGACCGGCGAAAGCCTGCCGGTGCAGGCGGGCATCGGCACGGTTGTCAGCGCGGGCGAGGTCAATCTGACCGGCCCGCTGACCCTGCGTGTCACGGCTGCGGGCAAGGACAGCTCCCTGCACCGGATGGCCGATCTGGTGGCAGTGGCTGAAGGGGCAAAGACCCGTTACACCAGCCTGGCAGACCGGGCCGCCAGCCTTTACTCACCGCTTGTGCATCTGCTGTCATTCAGCGCCTTTGGCTACTGGATGTGGGCGACAGCGGGCGATCTGCGCTATGCGATCAACATCTCGGCCGCGGTGCTGATCATCACCTGCCCCTGTGCGCTTGGCCTTGCGGTGCCGGCGGTGATCACCTCGGCCAGCGGGCGGTTGTTTCGCAAGGGGCTGCTGATCAAGCATGGCACAGCACTGGAGCGACTGGCCGAGGTGGACCGCGTGATCTTTGACAAGACCGGGACCCTGACGCTGGGGGTGCCAGAGGTGACAGACCTTGCTGCGCACCCGGTGCAGGCGGTGGCTGTGGCAACTGCACTGGCAGCCGGGTCTTCGCACCCCTTGGCGCGGGCCCTGTCCGAAGGGGCGCGGCTGGCTGGCGTGCAGCCCGCGCCGGTGACCGATATCTGCGAAGAACCGGGCCAAGGGATTTCGGGGCAGTGGCAGGGCATGTCGGTGCGGCTGGGCCGGGCCGACTGGTGTGGGGCCACGGCCCTGCCGGTGACGGCCACTTACCTGCGTCTGGGTGATACACAGACCCACGCCTTTGCCTTTACAGACCGCCCCCGCCCCGGCGGACTGGCCGCCGTGCAGGCGCTGCAGGCCGCGGGTCTGCAGGTAGAGCTTTTGTCGGGTGATACCGCAGCACCTGTGCGTGATCTGGCGCAACGACTGGGCATCACCCAATGGCAGGCGGGTGTCATGCCCGCCGAAAAGGCCGCCCGCGTCGCAGCCCTGACGGCCGCGGGTCACAAGGTTCTGATGGTTGGTGACGGGCTGAACGACACGGCGGCACTGGCTGCGGCGCATGTGTCGATCAGCCCGGCAACCGCGCTGGATGCGGCGCGTGTGGCCTCGGACATCGTGCTGCTGGGGCAGGACATGGCCCCTGTCGCCGATGCCGTGCGCATCGGGCGGCAATCAGCCCGGCGCATGGTCGAGAATTTTCTGATCTCGGGTGCCTACAACATCGTCGCCGTGCCCTTGGCACTGATCGGGCTTGCAACACCGCTTGCCGCAGCCCTTGCCATGTCACTGTCTTCGATTACCGTGTCCCTGAATGCGATGCGGTTGAAATAAATGGAAATCCTGTCAATCCTGATTCCGGTGTCGCTGTTCCTGGGTGGGGTGGGCCTTGTGGCCTTTTTCTGGGCCATGCGCACCCGGCAGTTCGATGACCCTGCCGGTGATGCCGCCCGTATCCTGACCAAGGATTGGGATGACCGGCCGAAACCACCTTGAAAGCGCAACCCGTCATGGCAATCTGATCGGGTGATTGTCCCAGGCAACCGCCCCGGCACTGGCCTTCGCAGGCAACCGGTAAAGACAACCGCCGGGTGCCGGATCGAGGCCTGGCGCAACGTGGCGTCCATCTGGCCCCGCGCGCGGATTTCACCTGATGCATCCATCAGCACAAGTGACGGCTGCAGGGTATCGATGTTCAGCTTTGTGCGGTCTTGCGGATCAGTCACGATGCCGCCACTTGCAATGCAAAGCTGATTGCCCGGCAGGGCCAGATCCGCATGCGGGCCAATTCCGCCGCTATCCCATTCCCCCAGTCTGCGAGATAACTGTCCCCGGCATTCAGACAGGCGCCATGGCCTTTGAACTGCCGTCCCTTGGGTGGGATCAGCCGCGCACGAACCGCCCCCGTCGCACTGTCGAGACAAGCCTTTCAAAGATCTTCAAGTAATTCAAAAAGCTCATGTCTCGGGAAGCGTCATGGTCTCGCAGCAACTGCCGTCTTAAGGTCAACAACGACAAGCGTAAAGCAAGTGAGGAAGACCATGAACAGGCAGTACTACGCCCCACGCGGCGGACACCCGGGCCAGGAACAATTGCTGACAGACCGTGCAATTTTTACAGATGCCTATGCGGTTCTGCCCAAGGGGACCATGCGCGATATCGTCACCAGCTACTTGCCGTTCTGGTCTGAAACGCGTCTTTGGGTGATTGCCCGCCCGATGAGCGGCTTTTCCGAAACCTTTTCGCAATACATCATGGAAGTTCAGCCGGGTGGTGGTTCAGATCGCCCCGAGATTGATGCGGATGCTGAATCCGTGCTGTTTGTGGTTGAGGGAACGGCAAGGCTTGTGGTCGCGCACCAAACCTACGACCTGATCCCGGGCGGCTATGCCTATCTTCCGCCGGGCGCAAAGTGGACATTGCACAATGCGGGAACGGAAACGCTGCGCTTCCATTGGATACGCAAGGCCTATGATGCTGTGGATGGGCTTGATGCGCCCGACGTGCTTGTTGTGAACGAGAACGATATCGCGCCCACGGCAATGGCTGGGACCGAAGGGAAATGGGCAACGACGCGGTTTGTGGATCCGTTGGATCTGCGCCACGACATGCATGTGACGATTGTGACGCTGCAACCCGGAGCCGTCATTCCGTTTCTTGAGACACATGTGATGGAGCATGGTCTTTATGTGCTGGAAGGAAAAGCGGCTTACAGGCTGAACAGCGATTGGGTCGAGGTTGAGGCAGGCGACTTCATGTGGTTGCGCGCCTTTTGTCCACAGGCATGCTATGCAGGCGGGCCGGGGCCGTTCCGCTATCTGCTTTACAAGGATGTCAACCGCCACATGCCTTTGCGCCTGACGGCCGGTTCCCATACATAGCGGCGATGTTAGCTTCCGTCGGGCGGTAGCCCACCGATCGCCACCGTCAATTCACGCGCGGCCGTTATCACCGGACTGGTGAGTTCTTTCAGTGTTGCCTCGCTGACCCGGCTTGTGGGGCCGGATACGGAAATTCCGGCGACCGCCTCGTTGTTGATATCAAAAACCGGGGCTGCAATGCAGCGCATCCCAAGGGTCCGCTCTTCGTTGTCATATGAAAACCCGCGCTCGCGGATAAGCTGCAGATTTGCCAGCAAATCAGCAAGCCTGACGATGGTATGCTGCGTGAAGGCCTCAAGCCCCGCGTTTGCAAGGCATCTGTCACGCTGCGCCGTATCCATCTGGGCAAGAAGCGCCTTGCCGATCCCGGAGGCATGAATTGGCGACAAGGTTCCCGGCGGAAAGAAGGCCCGGATGCTGGCGTGGGTTTCGACCTGACTAAGGAAAAGCACGGCCCCATTCCGTTCGACGCCCAGGTTTGCTGTTTCTCCCGTCACTTCCATCAGGCGGCGCATGATCGGGCGCGCGCGCTCTACCAGGCTTGTGCGACGCAGAAATCTGGCACCGATGACAAAAGCCGTCGGTCCGATGTGCCAGGACTGCTGGATGGTATCAAACTCGACCAACCCCTGCCGTTCCAGGGTGACAAGGACGCGGTAAACCGTGGCGGGGGATTCGTCCATCTGGTCGGCAATGGCAGACAGGGTCATGCCGCGCATTTCGCTGACGAAGGTCCAGATACGTATCGCACGGTCAAGCGATTTTACCGTGCTTTCGTCCTGTGTGCCGTTCCACCCGCGCGGCCGCCCACGCGCGCGGCGTGACGGGCCAAGGCCACTTTCGTTCTTTTCCATAAAGTGCCTCAAGATCAACGTGAAAACTTTTTTCACGCTATGAAAAACACAAGCCACTGACAAGTCTGGTTTTTTCAACCGCACATCAAAATGAAAAACTTTTTCAAAAAAATATACGGCTGCACAGAACAAAGGTAGTTTGCCTAGATCAGATCAGGAGATCGACCATGAGCAGCCAGAACCCTGTTTTCATCCCGGGGCCCACCAACATGCCGGAAGAGGTTCGCAAAGCGTGCGACATGGCAACCATCGACCATCGGTCACCAGCCTTTGCAAAGATTCTCCATCCCTGCCTGACCAATGTTCGCACGATCCTGAAATCGGAAAAGGCGCATGTCTTTATCTATCCTTCCACCGGGACGGGCGGTTGGGAAACCGCA
>JALOSO010000074.1 GCA_025458385.1 Paracoccaceae bacterium
CATAACCCGGTCCGCCCGCCGGTCAGTGCGCCAAAGGCCGCCCCGCGCGCGGCGGTGCAGGGCGGGCGCACCGCAATCGTGACCACCATGAAGAACGAAGGCCCCTTCATTCTGGAATGGCTGGCCTATCACCGCGCCATCGGGGTGGATGACTTTCTGATCTACACCAATGACTGCACCGATGGCACCGATACGATGCTGATGATGCTGCAGGACAAGGGGCTGGTGCAGCACCGCGAAAACCCGTTCCGCAGCACGGATCTCAAACCGCAGCACGCGGCCCTGCAGGCGGCCGAAGAAGAACCCGTCATGCAGAATTGCGGGTGGGGCATCTGCATGGATGTGGATGAATTCATCAACATCAAGATCGGCGATGGCACGCTGAGGGCGCTGTATGCCGCCATGGGTGAGGCGAACATGATCAGCCTCACATGGCGGCTGTTCGGGAATGCTGATGTGCATGCCTATGAGGACCGCTTCCTGCTGGAGCAGTTCACCGCCTGCGCGCCGCAGGTGGTGCGCAAGCCGCATCAGGCCTGGGGTTTCAAGACGCTGTTTCGCAACATCGACATCTACAAGAAACTGGGCGTGCACCGGCCAAAGGGCCTGAAGCCCGACCTCTGGGATCAGGTGCATTGGCTGAACGGATCAGGCAAACCCCTCCCGCGCGAGATGTTCAGGAACGGCTGGCGCAGCACATTGGAAACCTATGGTTATGACTGGGTGCAACTGAACCATTATGCCGTGCGCTCGGCGGAATCATTCCTTGTGAAGCGTGACCGGGGCCGGGTGAACCATGTGGATCGCGACCAAGGCATGAACTACTGGTTCCGCATGAACTTCAACGCCGAACAGGACCGCAGCATCCAGCGCATGATCCCCGCCGCACAGGCCGAATTTGCCCGCCTGATGGCCGACCCCGATATTGCCGCCGCGCACAATGCCGCCGTCACTGCCCACCGCACCAAGATTGCCGCGCTGCGTGCCCAAACGACCCCGGCCGCGTTTTATGCCGAACTTACGTCAGACCGCATGCAGGCCCTGTGCCGCCTGCAACAGCATTTCGGATCAGCCGTCTTTGCCGCCGGGCCAGAGGTGATCCCACCCGATCTGCACACCCGCCCCCTGCCCCCGGATTTCTTCTTTACCGTCAAGGGGCCGGAACCGGATGAAAGCGATCCGGGATGACAGGCTATACCGTCATCACCACCATGAAGAACGAAGGGGCCTTTCTCCTTGAATGGGTGGCGCATCACAAGGTGCTTGGCTTTGACCATATCCTGATCTGCACCAATGACTGCGCCGATCACACCCGGCGCATGGCGCTGCGGCTGCAGGAGATGGGCCTTGCCCGGCACCATGACACCAAGGTCTGGGCGGCGACCTCGATCCAGCGGTCGGCCCTGAAACAGGCCATGCGCTACCCCGAGGTGCAGGGCGCCGACTGGATTTATGTCTGCGACGCGGATGAGTTTCTGGTGGTCAAGCTGGGCGATGGCAGTGCGCGCGCACTGGTCGCCGCCGCATCGGCGGGAACCGAGGTGATCCCCGTGCCCTGGCGGATTTTCGGGCCAAACGGGCAGCGCGACTATCATGAGGGGCCGGTGACGCGGCAATTCACCCATGCCCGGCGCGCGCCCCCCTTGCATCATGTGGCACCCGCCTACCCAAAGTCGCTGTTCCGTGGCTTGTCCGGCGTGCAGCGCATCGGCGTGCATGCCCCGGTGGCCGATCCCGATCTGGGCCGCGCCTTGCGGGCCGAACTGCCCGGGGGCCAACCCATGGTGCGCCAGCATCACCCGATCTTCGTGCAGGCCGATTACCGCTTTGCCCAGGTGAACCATTATGTGCTGCGGTCGCGCGACAGCTTTCTGGTCAAACGCGAACGTGGCCGGGTGAACCACAGCCTGCAGACCATGGATCTTGATTACTGGGATCGTTTTGATGTGGCCCATGACCGCTGCGATGCCATCCGCC
Organism: Paracoccaceae bacterium; assembly: GCA_025458385.1. Lineage (GTDB taxonomy): Bacteria > Pseudomonadota > Alphaproteobacteria > Rhodobacterales > Rhodobacteraceae > JAAFHS01. The sequence goes on from JALOSO010000074.1 coordinate 1,978, forward strand.
GCTATGATCAGGCCATGGCTGACTGGATGGCCCGGCTGATGGGCGATGCGCCCCTTGCGCATCTGCACCGGCGCGCCGTGGTCTGGCACAAGGCGCGGATTTCCGCGCTCAAGGCCGATCCGGCCTATGCGGCCCTGATCGCGGCAACCGACGAAAGGATGGCACGATGCGCACCCTTGGCATCCTGACCGTGCGCAACGAAGGGGCCTTCCTTCTGGAATGGTTCGCCCATCACCGCGCCTGCGGCTTTACCGATTTTCTGGTGTTCTCGAACGATTGCGACGATGGCACCGACCTGATGCTTGACCGGCTTGCCGCCATGGGCTGGCTGACCCATGTGCGCAACGATGGCCCCCATGACGAAGGCCCGCAATGGGCCGCCCTCAAGGCTGCAGACCGGCATCCCCTGATGCAGGCCGCGGACTGGGTGCTGTTCTTTGACATCGATGAATTCGTGAACATCCATGTCGGCGATCGCACAGTGGCCGCCCTGCGGGCCGCCCTTCCACAGGCCGATGCCATCACGCTGACCTGGCGCATGTTCGGCAACGATGGTGTTGTGCAGTTCACCGATGCCCCCGTGACTGAAACCTTTACGCGTGCCGCCCCCGCCGTGCTGCACTGGCCTTGGCGCGCCGCACTGTTCAAGACGCTGTTCCGCAATGACGGCGCCTATGGCAAACTTGGCGTTCACCGCCCGCGCGCACCTGACCGTGACCGCAACCCCCGCTGGTTTGACGGCGCAGGCCGTGCCCTTGGCACCGCCTTTCAGACCGCGCGGATCTTTTCCGATTTCGGGCAGGACAACTATCACCTTGCCCAGTTGAACCACTACGCACTTGGCGCGATGGAAAGCTATGTCGTCAAATGTGACCGCGGGCGCGCCAATCGCGATTCCTCGACCTTTGACATGGGCTACTGGATCGAACGCAACTTTTGCGCCGTCACCGATGACAGCATCTCGCGCCTGCCATCCGGCGCGCTGCGCGCCGACCTGCTGGGCGATCCGGTGCTGGGTGATCTGCACCGCGCCGCCGTGCAGTGGCGGCATCAGCGGTTCAGCGCCCTGATGGCGCAGGAACCCTGGCGCGCCCTGTTCGGGCGCCTGCTGATGGCGCAACCGACGCGGGTATTGACCGCAGATCAATCGCGCCTGATCTGGGACCATCAGCCACGCAATGGTTGAAAGTTTCATGTTATCAGTTTGTTAACCTGAATCACGCAGAAACAATCGCAGCGAAATGTCTGCTGTGCTGCACAAATACCGCGACATTTCTGCTTGCCCTGAAAGGCGTTCGGGGCGAAATTGGGCGTAGGTGGCGGGGCAGAAATGCATTTCTGGGCTGAACATGTCTGTGATTGAAATGGTTGACCGTGTTGCACCAACAGATGCAGCGGCCGCGACGTCGGATGCCGAATGGCTGGCGCTGATGGCCCGCATCGGCGATGAGGCCGGGTATTTCCAGCCCCTTGGCAAACGGCACCATGCGTTCTTCATGGACGAAGACCCGACCCTGCTTGTCACCTTCGACACCCTGCACAACATCCGCACCCGGCCCGGCCAGATGCCTGCAGGCTATGCCATCGCCCGCGAAATGGGCTGGTCCTATCTTGCCCTGATCGCCGAAGGTGAGACGTGGTTCCGCGACCCGGCGCTTTACGCCTATTTCGACCGGCTGGTCGATGACGCGTTCTTTGAGGATTTCAATCACTGCGTGCTGATGGGCAGCGACATGGGGGCCTATGCGGCCTGTGCCTATTCCGTCACTGCCCCCGGGGCCACGGTGCTGGCCTTCAACCCGCGCGCGACGATGGATGTCGAACGTGCCGGCTGGGATACCCGCGCACCCGCCGCGCGGCGGATCGAATTCCGCAGCCGCTATGGCTATGCCCCCGACATGACCGAAGGCACCGGGCAGGTCTTTGCCTTTCACGATCCAAAGGTCGTGCTTGATGCGATGCATGTCTCGCTTTTTGCCGGGCCATGGGTCACACCGGTGCGCATGCCCTATCTTGGCGGGCGGACGGAATGGGCGATCAGCCAGATGGGCCTGATGCCCGACCTGCTGCAACTGGCGATGAAGGGCAAGCTGACCACCGCCGGCTTTGCTGGCCTGTGGCGGGCGCGGCGCAGTTTTGGCCCCTATCTCAAGGGCATTCTTGCCGCCACTGATGAGGCGCGGCAACCCCGGCGCGCCATGGCGATCTGCGCCTCGGTCACGTCACGGCTGAATGCCCCGCGGTTCCGCCGCCGCCTGGGCGAATTGCAGGCGGAACTCAACGCTCAGTAGGTCTGCATCACGCTGCGCAGTTCAGCGATTCGCGCTTCGGTCATGAACCGCAGGCAGCCGTTCACCAAAAGCGGTTCTGCTGACCCGCCGCGCATCTGAAACCCCGCCTGATCGCAATTGGCGTCGCGATACGCCACCCAGGCCCGCTGTGCGCGGCGCAACCGCGCCTCCTCGCTTTCGCCTGCGGGCGGGTATTCGCGATCGGATGCCTGCAGAAACGCAATCGCCTCGGCATAGACACGGTTCAACGCGGCATCTGCCGCCTCGAATTCCTGATAGGCGCATTGGTTCATGTCGATCTGGGTGACCTGATTGGCGCAATCAACGTCCTGGGCAAAGGCGGTCAGCGGTGAAAGGCAAAGAAACAGCGAAAGGGACAGGCGCATGGGTTTTCCTTTTGGTCTGACTTGCCGAATAAGACGCAGGTGCCGCCGCAATCCTTGGCGCAAAGATCTGCAAACGGGGTAGCATCGCACAGAACTTTGCGATACCCCGCAGGACATGCAAACCCTGACGATCCGCCGCCCAGACGACATGCACCTGCACCTGCGCGATGGCGCGATGCTGCAGGGCGTTCTGCCCGAAACCGCGCGGCATTTCGCCCGCGCGATCATTATGCCAAACCTTGTGCCGCCCGTGGTGACGGGCGCCGATGCCGCCGCCTACCGCGACCGCATCCTTGCCGCCCTGCCTGCCGGGGCGGTGTTTGAGCCGCTGATGACGCTGTATCTGACCGAAGATACCAAGGCCGATGATGTGGCGGCGGCGCATGCCAGCGGGCTGGTCAAGGCGGTAAAGCTGTATCCCGCCGGGGCCACCACCAATTCGCATGGCGGCGTGCGTGATCTGTCACGCGTCATGCATGTGCTTGAAAAGATGGCCGATATCGGCCTGCCGCTGTGCACGCATGGCGAGGTGACAACGCCCGAGGTCGATATCTTCGACCGCGAGGCCGTGTTCATCGACACGGTGCTTGATCCCCTGCGCCGCCGCCTGCCGGAATTGCGGGTGGTGATGGAGCATATCACGACCAGCCAGGGCGCGGACTATGCGGCGACAGGTGGTGCGAACCTTGCGGCCACGATCACCACGCATCACCTTGTGATCAACCGCAACCACATGCTCGTGGGTGGCATCCGCCCGCATTACTATTGCCTGCCGGTTGCCAAGCGCGAAAGCCACCGTCTGGCCCTGCGAAAGGCGGCCACGTCCGGCAAGCCCTGCTATTTTCTGGGCACAGACAGTGCGCCGCATGTGGACGCGCTGAAAGAACATGCCTGCGGCTGCGCGGGCTGCTTTACGGCGACGAATACCATGGCGATCCTTGCGCAGGTGTTTGAGGATGACGGCGCGCTTGGCCAGTTGGAGGGGTTTGCCGCCACCCACGGTGCAGCCTTTTACGGACTGCCGCCGAACGCAGGCACGCTGCAACTGGACCGGCGGGAGACGGCACAGGCTTTTCCGGAGAAAATCATCACGGGGGCCGGGCCAGTGACGGTGTTCGACCCGGGGTTCCCGGTTTACTGGCATGTGGCGGGCTGACAGGGCGGATGCCTGCGGCGCGGATATTTGGGCGACATTGAAAGGCATGTGATGATTCCCTCAACCTTCCCCCCTGCGGATGAAATGGCGCGGCTGACGGCGGCGATGCTGCTCGATATCAAGGCCGTGCATTTCAATGCCGACACGCCGTTTACACTGGCATCGGGCCTGCCATCGCCGACCTATATCGATTGCCGCAAGCTGATTTCCTATCCGCGCATCCGGTCGGTGCTGATGGATTTATGGCGCTGCCGATGACCTATGTGCGCAAGAAGCCCAAGGGTTACGGGCGCAATGCGCGCATTGAGGGGGCGATGCGCGAGGGTGAGCGGGTGCTTTTGGTGGAGGATCTGACGACCGATGGCGGATCGAAGCTGAGCTTTGTGGAGGCGATCCGCGAGACAGGGGCCAGTTGCGGCCATACGGCGGTGATCTTTTACTACGGGATTTTCCCGGAAACGACACAGCGGCTGGCGGATCATGGCGTGGCCTTGCACCATCTGTGCACATGGTGGGATGTGCTGGCGGTGGCGCGGGCGCGGGGCGATTTTGACGCGGCTACGCTGGACGAGGTGGAGATTTTCCTGCGCGACCCGCGCGCCTGGCAGGATGCGCGCAAACCCGCGTAGCAAAACTGTCACGTTCGGCGAAAGCCGCCGTCAGGCAGACTGTGGGGTATTTGGGGATAAGGTGCAATCGGCCCTGACTCGAATCGCGAAACGGGGTAAGGTTGCACCAGATGTGGTGGGCGCGGCGGGGCCTGCTACCAGATAAAAAGATATCCGCGCGGGTTATCCCCAAAGTTACGCAGATTGCGGAATGGCTGCGGGGGGCGTAGCGAAGGGTCGGGCAGGCAGGGGTGCAGGATGAACGAAGTGGCGAATTTGCGGGTGATGGTGCCGGCAGCAGTGGCGGCCGAGCCGGAGGCGCTGCCGCACAACATCGAGGCCGAGCAGCAGCTTCTGGGCGCGATCCTGACGAACAACGATGTTTATGACCGCATTTCCAGCCTTGTGAAGGCGGACCATTTCTTTGACCCGGTGCATCAGCGCATTTTCGAAATCGCCGCCGCCCGCATCCAGAAGAATGCACTGGTCAGCCCGGTCACGCTGAAGGCGTTTCTTGAGGATGATACGGGCCTGCAGGAGTTGGGCGGACCTGCCTACCTTGTGCGCCTTGCCGGGGCGGCAATCTCGGCCTTTGCGGCGCGCGATTATGCGCAGATGCTGTATGACCTTGCCGTACGGCGCGCGTTGATCGCACTGGGGCGCGACATCACGGCCAAGGCGGCCAAGGTGGATGTCACGTCAGAGCCGAAAGAGCAGATCGTCGAGGCGGAACAGCGTCTGTACCAGCTGGGCGAACAGGGTGCTGCCGAGCGCGGATTTCAAAGCTTTCTCAAGGCGGTCACGGACGCCGTGAATGTGGCGAACGCCGCCTATCAGCGCGATGGCGGGCTTGCGGGGATTTCGACCGGCCTTGTCGATCTGGACAAGAAGCTGGGCGGCCTACACCCGTCGGACCTGCTGATCCTTGCCGGGCGGCCTTCGATGGGCAAGACCTCGCTGGCCACCAACATCGCCTTCAACATCGCCAAGGCCTACAAGCGCGGGCGCACGCATGATGGCACGGATGGCGCGGTGGAAGGCGGCGTGGTGGGGTTCTTTTCGCTGGAAATGAGCGCGGAACAACTGGCCGCGCGGATCCTGTCAGAGGCCAGTGAAGTGCCATCGGAACAGATCCGGCGCGGCGACATGACCGAAGGCGAATTCCGCCGGTTCGTGGAGGCCGCCAAGGCGCTGGAGGCCTGCCCCTTGTACATCGACGACACGCCCGCCCTGCCGATTTCGCAGGTGGCGGCGCGGGCGCGGCGGCTGAAGCGCACGCATGGGCTGGATGTGCTGATGGTGGACTATCTGCAACTGCTGAAAGGCTCGTCCAAGGAAAACCGCGTGCAGGAAGTTTCCGAAATCACGCAAGGGTTGAAGGCGATTGCCAAGGAACTCAATATCCCTGTGGTGGCGCTGTCGCAGCTGTCACGTCAGGTGGAATCCCGCGATGACAAGCGCCCGCAGCTGTCAGATCTGCGCGAATCCGGGTCGATCGAGCAGGACGCGGATGTGGTGATGTTCGTCTATCGCGATGAATACTACAAGGAACGCGAAAAACCGGGCGACCATGAGCTGGACAAGATGGCGCAATGGCAGGCGGTGATGGAACAGGTGCATGGCAAGGCCGAAGTGATCATCGGCAAGCAGCGCCACGGCCCCATCGGCACTGTCGAGCTGGCGTTCGAGGGGCGGTTCACGCGGTTTTCGAACCTGGCCAAGGCCTGGCAGGGCGGCGGGGATGACAGGTTCTGACCGCGACAGGATTTCCCCCTTGACCGCAGGACGATCCGCCGATTGAAGGGGCGCCATGGGTACCGCGACGCTTTCCATTGACCTTGACGCCATTGCCGCCAACTGGCGCGCGCTTGACCGCATGTCGGCCCCCGATGTGCAGACAGCCGCCGTCGTCAAGGCAGGTGGCTATGGCCTTGGCATCCCGCGTGTCGTGCAGGCGCTGGCGCAGGCGGGGGCGCGGCGGTTCTTTGTGGCCGTCGCCGAAGAGGGGGCTGCTGTCCGGCAGGTGCTTGGGCCGGGGCCGCAGATATCGGTGCTGTCGGGCCATATGCCCGGCGATACCGAAATGATCCATGATCTTGACCTGACGCCGATGCTGAATTCCATCGACCAGATCACCCGGCATCTGGAATCGCTGCCGGGCCACGCGTTTGGCGTGCAGCTTGACACCGGCATGAACCGGCTGGGTCTTGAGGCCCCGGAGTGGGAGGCCGTGGCCCCCATCCTGCTGGAAGGCCGGCCCGCACTGGTGATGAGTCACCTTGCCTGCGCCGATGATCCGGCAAGCGCGGTGAATGAGGCGCAGCTTGCCGCCTTTCACGCGATGACCGATGGCATTGGTGTGCCCCGGTCCCTTGCGGCAACCGGTGGGCTGCTGTTGGGGCCTGAATATCACTTTGATCTGACGCGCCCGGGCATCGGCCTTTACGGCGGCCGCCCGTTTGAGGCCGCCACGCCGGTTGTCGGCCTGTCCTTGCCGGTGATCCAGACCCGTGCCGTCGCGGCGGGCGAGATTGTGGGCTATGCGGGGTCATGGGTGGCCGAGGGGGCGAGTGTCATCGCCACGGTCAGCGGCGGCTATGCCGACGGGCTGCCGCGCAGCCTGTCGAATGCGGCAGTCTTGTGGGATGGTGCCATCCCCTGCCCCTTGGTCGGCCGCGTGTCGATGGACCTGATCACCGTCGATATCACCCATCTGCCCGAAGTGCCGCGCAGCCTTGATCTGCTTGGCCCCTACCAGACGGTTGATGATCTGGCCGATGCGGCAGGCACCATCGGCTATGAGATTCTGACAGGCCTTGGGGCGCGCTATGTCCGCCGCTATGCCGAAGGCGCAAGATGACGGCGGCTGGCGGCCTGGCCCTGATCGGGCGGCCTGTCCTTGCCGCCCTGGCGGCCCTGGGCCGGATCGCGCTTTATGCCGGGCAGACGCTGCTTGCCGCGCTGCGCCCGCCGTTTTACTGGCGCGAATTCCGCATGGCGCTGCTGCAGGTGGGCTGGCTTTCGCTGCCCGTTGTCGGCCTGACCGCCCTGTTCACCGGCGGCGCGCTGGCGCTGCAGATCTACGCCGGGGGTCAGCGCTTTTCGGCCGAGGCTGTGGTGCCGCAGATCGTGGCCATCGGCATGGTACGCGAACTTGGCCCCGTGCTGGTGGGCCTGATGATCGCCGCGCGCGTCACGTCATCGATCGCGGCCGAGATTGCGACAATGAAGGTGACCGAACAGATCGATGCCCTTGTCACGCTGTCGACCAACCCCATGCAATACCTGACCGTGCCCCGCGTGCTGGCCGGGCTGTTCTGCGTGCCCGTGCTGGTCGCCATTGGTGATATCATCGGCATCATGGGCGGCTTTCTGGTCGGCACCGGGCAACTTGGCTTTAACCGCGCGACCTATATCCAGAACACCGTCGATTTTCTGGAGGCCCCGGATATCGTCTCCTCCCTCGTCAAGGGCGCCGTGTTCGGCGTCATTGCCACGCTGATCGGCTGCTATCACGGCATGCAATCCGGGCGCGGCGCACAAGGCGTGGGGGCGGCCACGAAAACCGGCGTGGCGGCGGCGGCCGTGCTGATCCTGGCTGCCAACTTCATCCTCACCTCCGTGATGTTCGGCCAATGATAGAACTGGCAAACGTGCAAAAGGCCTTCGGGGCCAACCGGGTGCTGCAGGGCGTGAACCTGACAATTCCGAAAGGCACGTCGATGGTTATCATCGGCGGCTCGGGCACCGGTAAATCCGTGCTGCTGAAATGCATCCTTGGCCTTGTGCGCCATGATGCGGGCAGCATCACGCTGGACGGGCAGGACGTGACCACCGCCCCCCGCGATGCCTTCCTTGCGCGCTTTGGCATGCTGTTTCAGGGCGGCGCGCTGTTTGACAGCCTGACGGTCTGGGAAAACGTCGCCTTCCGGCTGCTGCGCGGCGCCGGGCGGTTGCCGCAGGAAGAAGCGCGGGCGATTGCCCTTGAAAAGCTGCGCCGCGTCGGCCTGCAGCCCCGCGTGGCTGACCTGCTGCCAGCCGAGCTTTCGGGCGGCATGCAGAAACGTGTGGGGCTGGCGCGGGCGATTGCGGCCCAGCCCGAGATCATCTTCTTTGACGAACCGACCACGGGCCTTGATCCGATCATGGCCGGTGTGATCAACGATCTGATCCGCGAGATCGTGGTCGAGATGGGCGCCACGGCCATGACCATTACCCATGACATGACATCGGTGCGCGCGATTGCCGACAATGTCGCCATGCTGCACGACGGGCTGATTCGCTGGACAGGGCCGGTCGGAAGCCTTGATTCGGCGGATGACCCCTATGTGCAGCAGTTCATCCATGGCCGCGCAACAGGGCCAATTGCGGCGGTGCGCTAGTCTTTTCACCCACAGGTTGCGACGGCGTTTCCGCCCGCGAAACAATAGCCGAAGGTGACGCGGCTTTGCGATGTCTCCCCCCTAAGAATGCAAGAAAACCTTTGCAATATCATGGCGTTTTGCCATTCCATGCCATGAAAAGGCCACATTTGCTGGCCGCTCGGATGGGGGTCTGCAAGTGATGGTGCGTGAACGGTATGCGCTTTTGCGTGTCGCACAGGAATGGGGTCAAAGCGCAGCGCAGGCGGTCCTGATCTGCACGGCCATCGTGCTGCTTGGCCTGACACTTGCCTCGGCCTTTGGCATCCTGCCATGGCCCGCGATGGCGCTGTCCTTTGGCGGCACCGATCTGCCGCAGGCGGGCATGTATGTGCAAATCCTGCTGACGCTGCTGTTCACGCTGCTCTGCTTTTATCTGCCGGCCAATCTGCGCATGGCGCGGCTGGAACGGTCGCACCGCAGCTTTGCCATGGGGATGGAGGACGTGGCCCGCGCCTACCGCATGGCGCATGCCGCCGACCGGGCGGGGGTCTTTGCGCTGTCGGGTGAGTTTGACACGATGCGCGCGCGGATGGAGCATTTGCGCAAACACCCGGATCTTGCACATCTGGAGCCAGAGATCCTGCAGATGGCCGCACAGATGAGCTATGAGACGCGCGAACTGGCGCGGGCCTATTCGGATGACAAGGTGGCGCGGGCCAAAAGCTTTCTCAAGCAGCGTCAGGAAGAAGTGCATTCCCTGACCGACCGCATTTCAACAGTGCGCCATATCGTCGACGATCTAAAGCGCTGGTCGGCCGATGTGGATGCAGAAGAACGCATGGCGCAGGTGCAGATGAAGCGGCTTGAGGCGGACTTGCGTGAACTGCTGCCACCGCTTGGCCTGACCTTGTCAGACCGGGTTGGCGAGAATGTGGTCGCCCTGCCAAAACCGGGCAAGTAACGCTTCGGGCCGCTCATCCCTCCCTCCGGTCGGTCTTCGCTGAACTCACCAGCGAAGACCGACCGGAGGGAGGGATGAGCGCCCCCGCGGAAAGCCTGCGCAAAGCGCTGTTTCCCGTTCCGCTGCTTGCCGCGCATCGCCCGCCCTTCTATCCTGCCGCGCATGACCAACCTCGACAAAGCCCTCAACCTCGCCCTTCTCGTGCTGTTTCCCATCGCGTGGTTCGCGCCCCTTCTGCGCGCAGGCCTGTTGCCCATGTTCGGGCTGGATGAGATTTCCGTCATCACCGGGTTGCAATCCCTGTGGGCCAGCGATGTGGCCCTTGCCCTGCTTGTCACCGTGATGGCGATCTTCGCGCCCTGGCTGAAAACCATCGGCCTTGCCCTGTTGCATTTCAACCTCTTGTCCCCAAGGGTTCTGCCTGCCCTGCATGTCATGGGCAAGCTTGCCATGGGCGATATCTTCCTGCTGGCCCTTTACATCGTCGTCGTCAAAGGCGTCGGGCTGGCCACGGTCGAGGTCGCCTGGGGCATGTATCTGTTCACCGCCTGTATCCTGCTCAGCCTCTGGATCGGGCACCGGGCCGGGCACGACGCGGGTGCTGCATGGCGCTAAGTCCGATCGGCGCACTGCTGCTGGCAACACCACTTGTAACGGCCGTTCTGCTGGCCACCGGAACCATCGCATCACGGCCCGCGCGACGGCTTGCGACTGGCATCGCGTTGATCCCTCTGACACCCGTCATTCTGTCGTTGTTCGCAGGCAGCGGCATTGCGGAAGACCTGCTTCTGCTTGTCGGCTTCATTATCGTTGCCTTCCTGTCCCTGCGCCTGCACTGGCTGATTGCCGCGATGAAGTGGAAACACGCATGGCTTGCGCATATACCCGCAGCCCTATTGAACTGCGCCTTGGCCGGTGTCCTGTTCATCTGGTACGTCCTGCTGGCCAGCTTTGGCACAGGCGGCCATCACTGACCCTTGCCCTGCCCCACCGATCCGGGCACACACATCACCATGAGCAAATCCACCGCCACCTTCACCTGCACCTCCTGCGGGGCTGCCCACAAGAAATGGCAAGGCCGCTGCGAGGGGTGCGGCGCGTGGAATTCCATCATCGAAGAGGCCCCGCTTTCCGCCGGGCCAAAGGCCCTGGCTGGCCGCGGCCGCAGCATCACCCTGACCGACCTTGCCACCGAGGAGGCCCCGCCCCCCCGCGCAGGTTCCGGCATTGCCGAGCTTGACCGCGTGCTTGGCGGCGGCCTTGTGCCTGCATCGGCCATCCTTGTCGGCGGTGACCCCGGCATCGGCAAATCCACCCTGCTGTTGCAGGCCGCCGCCAGCTTTGCCCGGCGTGGCCTGCCGGTCATGTATATCTCGGGCGAAGAGGCCGCCGCACAGGTTCGCATGCGCGCGCAGCGCCTTGGCCTGACCGATGCCCCCGTCCAGCTTGGCGCCGAAACCAACCTGCGCGACATCCTGACCACCCTTGATGCCACGCGGCCCGCCCTTGCCATCATCGATTCCATCCAGACCATGTGGCTCGATACCGTCGAATCCGCCCCCGGCTCTGTCTCACAGGTCCGCGCCGCCTGCCACGAGCTGGTGACCTTTGCCAAGAAACGCGGCGTCGCCGTCATCCTTGTCGGCCATGTCACCAAAGACGGCCAGATCGCAGGCCCCCGCGTGGTGGAACACATGGTCGATACTGTCCTGTATTTCGAAGGCGAACGCGGCCACCAGTTCCGCATCTTACGCGCCGTGAAAAACCGCTTCGGCCCTGCCGACGAAATCGGCGTGTTCGAAATGACAGGCGATGGTCTGGCCGAGGTGACAAACCCCTCTGCCCTCTTCCTGTCAGACCGCGATAAACCCGCCCCCGGTTCCGCCGTCTTTGCCGGCATCGAAGGCACCCGCCCCGTTCTCACCGAAATTCAGGCCCTCGTCGCCCCATCGCCCCTTGGCACCCCCCGCCGCACCGTGGTGGGGCTCGATTCCGGCCGCCTCTCCACCATCCTTGCGGTGTTGGAGGCGCGCTGCGGCATCCCCTTTACCGGCCTTGATGTGTTCCTGAACGTCGCGGGCGGTTTGCGCGTGAATGAACCCGCCGCTGACCTTGCCGTCGCCGCCGCCCTGCTTTCCGCCCGCGAAGATGTGGCAATTCCGCCAGATATGGTGCTTTTTGGCGAAATCAGCCTGTCTGGCGCCCTGCGCCCGGTGGGCCAGACGGAAAACAGGTTGAAAGAAGCGTCAAAACTTGGTTTTTCGCAAGCGGTCGCCCCGGCCCGGTCAAAAACCGGCGATGGGGCGGGAATGCAGGTGCGCGAGATGGCGGACCTGACGGCATTTGTAGGCGAGATGTTCGGCGCAGGCTGAACACCAAGGCAGGAGAGTAGGATGGATTTCACAGTGGTTGATGGCGTTGTTGCCGTCCTGATCATCCTGTCGGCCATCCTTGCCTACAGCCGCGGCCTTGTGCGCGAGTTGATGGCCATCCTCGGCTGGATCGGTGCCGCCATCCTCGCCTTCGTCTTTGCCCCGCAAGCGCAGCCCTTGGTCAAGGAACTGCCCGTGGTCGGCGACTTTCTGCGCGACAGTTGCGAATTGTCGATCATCGCCGCCTTTGCCGGGGTTTTTGCCATCGGCCTCGTCCTTGCCGCGCTGTTCACACCGCTGTTGTCATCGGCCGTGCAACGCTCCGCCCTCGGCGGGGTCGATCAGGCGCTTGGCTTTCTGTTCGGCGTCGTGCGCGGCGTCGTCCTTGTCCTGATCGCCTTTGTCGTCTTTGACCGCGCCGTTGCCGCAAATACCGTGCCGATGGTTGATAACTCTCGCACAGCCAAGGTCGTTGCCTCGATTCAAGGCCGGATCGACGCCGCCATCCCCTCAGATGCGCCCGGCTGGATCCTGACGCGCTACAATGACCTGACGCAGGTCTGCGCCAGCGCCCCGGCCGACGCCCCAGCCGCAGAACCTGCCCCTGCAAATCCGTAAAATCGCCACCACCAGGGCGTGACATCCGCCCCCGTCTGTTCTACATCCTGCCCATCCCTCTGCCGGATCAGGACAGCCCCCATGCGCATGCTTTCCCACCCCTTCGATGACGATAAGTTAAAGGAGGAGTGCGGCATCTTCGGCGTGATCGGCGTGGCCGAAGCGTCAAACTTCGTCGCCCTCGGCCTGCATGCCCTGCAACACCGCGGGCAAGAGGCCGGCGGCATCGTCAGCTATGACGCCGACCAGGGCTTCAACTCTGCCCGCCGCTTTGGCTATGTGCGCGACAACTTCACCTCATCCGATGTCATGGCCACCCTGCCCGGCAACCTTGCCATCGGCCATGTGCGCTATTCCACCGCTGGCTCCAAAGGTGCCACCGCCATCCGCGACGTGCAGCCCTTCTTCGGCGAATTTTCCATGGGTGGCTGCGCCATTGCCCATAACGGCAACCTCACCAACGCCGCCGCCCTGCGCCGCGAACTCATTGAACGCGGGTCGATCTTCCAATCCTCCTCCGACAGCGAATGCATCATCCACCTGATGGCGCGGTCGATCCAGAAGAACATCTCCGAACGCATCAAGGATGCCCTGCGCCGCGTCGAAGGCGCCTTCTCCGTCGTCGCCATGACCCGCACCAAACTCATCGGCGTGCGTGATCCCCTTGGCGTGCGCCCCCTCGTCCTTGGCCGCCTGGGCGATTCCACCTGGGCGCTTTCGTCCGAAACCTGCGGGCTGGATATCATCGGCGCAGAATTCGTGCGCGAGATTGAACCGGGCGAAATGGTCGTCATCGAGAACGGCCTCATCACCTCGACCAAGCCCTTCGGACAGGCCAGATCGCGCTTCTGCATCTTTGAACACGTCTATTTCAGCCGCCCCGACAGCATCCTCGGCGGCCGCTCTGTCTATGAGACCCGCCGCCAGATCGGCGTCGAACTGGCAAAGGAAGCCCCCGTTGACGCCGACCTTGTCTGCCCCGTGCCCGACAGCGGCACCCCTGCGGCCATCGGCTTTTCCCAGCAATCCGGCATCCCCTATGCCATGGGCATCATCCGCAACCAGTACATGGGCCGCACCTTCATTGAACCCACCGAGCATATCCGCAACATGGGCGTGCGCCTGAAACTCAACGTCAACCGCGCCCTCATCAAGGGCAAGCGCGTGATATTGGTCGACGACAGCGTCGTGCGCGGCACCACCAGCCGCAAGATCAAGGACATGATATTGGAGGCCGGTGCCGCCGAGGTTCACTTCCGCATCGCCTCCCCCCCCACCGCATGGCCCTGCTTTTACGGCGTCGATACGCCCGACCGCGAAAAACTCCTCGCCGCCACGATGTCCGAAGAAGAAATGCGCCAGTGGATCGGCGTTGACAGCCTCAAATTCATCACGCTCGACGGCCTCTACCGCGCCGCAGGCGAGGCCGCGGGCCGCAACCCCGACGCGCCGCAATACTGCGACGCCTGCTTCTCCGGTGATTACCCCGTCGCGCCGTCGGACAAGATCGCGCAAGGGTTCGAGATGAAAGCGGCCGAGTAACAGACCGTGGCACCCGTCAGCCCCGACTGGTCCGCACTGTCATGGCTGTTCGATCCGGCAGAACGGTGCGCCTGCTGTGACCAGCCCGGCGAAACCCTGCTCAGCCTCGCTTATTCCGGCCCCGATGTCTTTCCCGGCCCGCATCAAAACCAGCCGAACGCCGCACTGCCAGCGGCCCGAACCGATATCCTCACCGAAGACTTTTGCGTGATGGACAAATACCGCTTTGTCCGCGCCATGATCGAACTGCCACTGCAGGGGCGGCCAGAACTGATGCTGATCGGCGTCTGGGGCACGCTCTCCCAAACCAACTTTGCCCGCTATGTTGATCTGTCTGACGCCCGCCAGACCCACCTCTTGCCCGCCATGAACAGCTGGCTGTCCAATGCCGTGCCCCCCGGCACCCCCCTGCCCGTCGCCTGCCAGATGCAGGCCCGCGATGACTCCGGCCTGCGACCACTCCTGCTGGTGCAGGATCAAGGCCCACTGATGGCATGGCAACAAGACGGCCTCACCCCGGCCGATCTTGCCTTGCTGCTGCGCGCTTACGGCCATACCGATGCCCGCCTTGGTTGATGCCTATATCGCCGCACTGCCCGCAGATCAGGCCCGCGCCCTCAGCGCCCTGCGCGCCCTGATCGCCACCCGCCTGCCCGACCACATTGAAACCATCAGCTACGCCATGCCCGGCTTCCGCCAACCCGGCCCCAAGGGCCGCATGGTCATCGGCTACGCCGCCTTCGCCCGCCACTGCGGCCTTTATCCCCATTCCGGCACCATCATCCCGCAAATCGACTGCCGCCCCTTCAAAACTTCTAGATCCGGCGTCCTTTTCACCCCCGCCCAGCCCCTGCCCGCCACCCTCGTCCACCAGATCATCGCCCTGCGCATGGCGCAACTCGCCGCCGGATACTGACACCCCTTGCCCTTTCAATGTCGCTCAAATATCCGCGCCGCAGGCATCCAACACCTGCCATAAGGACCGACCATGACCCAGAAGATCGCCCCCCGTGTCGCTCTCGTCACCGGCGCCTCCCGCGGCCTTGGCTTTGCCATGGCCCAAACCCTCGCCACACGCGGCTGGGATGTGGTCGCCGTCGCCCGCACTGTCGGCGGGCTGGAGGAACTCGACGACTCGGTCAAGGCCCTGCAACTCCCCGGCGCAGGTGCCCTCACCCTTGCCCCAATGGACATCACCAACACCGATGCCATGCGCCACCTTTGCCGCTCTGTGCATGATCGCTGGGGTGGCCTTGGCCTCTGGGTGCACACGGCCGTCCACGCCCCCCCCCTCGCCCCGGCCAGCGCGATTGATGAAAAGGATTGGGACAAATCCCTCGCCACCAACACCCGCGCCACCGGCGTGCTGAT
>JALOSO010000310.1 GCA_025458385.1 Paracoccaceae bacterium
ACCGGCTGCACGCGGTCCAATGATTTCGCAAAGACGGCATCCGCGGTCTGGGCCGCCTCAAACTCCTCCCAAAGTGCGCGAAGATCACCGGCCAAATCATTGGGAAGAAGTCCAAAAATGCGGTCTGCCGCTCGCGCTTCGGCCGCCATGGTATCGGCACTGGCGTGGGCCGCACCCCCGGCCGAATGGATCGGCACATCGCCCACATCAATCTCGACCAGATCATGGATCAAGAGCATCCGGATCACCCGGTCAATCCGCACATCCGGCCCCGCCTGATCTGCCAGCACCATCGCATACAGCGCCAGATGCCAGGAATGCTCACCCGAATTCTCACGCCGCGATCCATCAACCAGCGTCGTCGCGCGCAAGACCGATTTCAGGCGATCCGCCTCATTCAGAAACGCAAATTGCGCCTCCAGCCGGTCGCTCAATGACCGGTATCCACGGCACGCGGGGCCACAGGCGCCTCGCCGCCCTCTTTGGCCGCCTTGATCGTCTGTTCAAGAAACTTGCGCCCGCGCCGTTCCGCCAGGCGAAAGCGCATGCAGGTCATGAACGCCTCTTGTACCGTGGGCGAGGCCGCCATCAGCACCTTTGACACCTGTTCATGCAACCGGTCGTCGCCAAGCGCATCCATCGCGTCGATCACATCCTGTGACAGCTTTTCCGCAAGGTCATCCAGCAGCGCCATCAGCGGCTTGCCTCGCCCATACGGCGGCGCACATAGCCTGAAACCGTGTCGATCATCGGCTTCATATGCGCTTCTTCATCCTTGAAAAAGTGATCTGCGCCTTCGATCAACTGGTGGGTAATGGTGATCCCCTTCTGCTCGTGCAGCTTGTTCACCAGGTTTACGGTATCCTTGGGGTTGGCCACCTTGTCTGCCGTGCCGTTGATGATCAGGCCCGATGACGGGCAGGGCGCCAGAAAACTGAAGTCATAGGTGTTGGCGGGTGGTGCCACCGAAATGAACCCCGTGATCTCGGGCCGGCGCATCAACAGTTGCATGCCGATCCACGCGCCAAAGCTGAACCCCGCCACCCAGCAATGCTTGGCGTTCTGGTTCATCGATTGCAGATAATCCAGCGCTGATGCCGCATCGGAAAGCTCTCCGATCCCCTGATCATACTCGCCCTGGCTGCGCCCCACACCGCGAAAGTTGAAGCGCAGGACCGTGAAGCCAAGGTTGTAGAACGCGTAATGCAGGTTGTAGACCACCTTGTTGTTCATCGTGCCGCCATATTGCGGATGCGGGTGCAAGATGATGGCAATCGGCGCGTCACGCTCTTTCTGGGGGTGGTAGCGGCCTTCCAGCCGTCCGTCGGGACCAGCAAAAATGACTTCGGGCATTCAGTTCCTGCCTGTATGTGGAGCGATTTCTTGACGTAATCGCGCGGTCAATCTAGAACCATTCTAAAGGGCCGTTGTGGCCCAACTGAGGGGTGGAGTTGAGTTAAGCCCCCCATCGGGAATCGTCAATGTTTTTGGGGGCGATGCGGTGAAGCTATCGACCAAGGGGCGCTATGCAATGGTGGCGCTGTGCGATCTGGCCTTGGCTGGCAACGATGACCTCGTCTCGCTCGCCGCGATTTCCAAGCGGCAGGATATCAGTCTGCCCTATCTGGAGCAGTTGTTCGTCAAGCTGCGTCGGGCCGGGCTGGTTGAGGCGGTGCGCGGCCCGGGCGGAGGTTACAAGCTGACGCGCAGCCCGGATGCGATCCGCGCCAGCGAAGTGCTGGAGGCCGTTGAGGAAACGGTTGACGCGATGCACACGGGGGCAGGGGCGAGCGGGGCCTTGTCGGGCAGCCGGGCGCAATCGCTGACCAACCGGTTGTGGCAGGGGCTGTCGGCCAATGTCTATGTCTATCTGCATCAGGTGCGGTTGTCGGATATCGTGGGCAACGCGCTGACGCCATGCCCGGCGGTGCCCAACCTGTTCCGGGTGGTGGATGAGGAATGACGCAAAGGGTCTATCTAGACTGGAACGCGACGGCCCCGCTGCGGCCCGAGGCGCGGGCGGCGATGGTCGCCGCGATGGATGTCGTGGGCAACGCCAGTTCGGTGCATGCCGAGGGGCGCGCGGCCCGGGCGGTGATCGAACGGGCGCGGGCACAGGTGGCAGCGGCCTTTGGGGCGGATGGCGCCGATATCGTCTTTACATCAGGGGCGACCGAGGCGGCGGGGCTGGCTGCGGCGGGCCGTGGGCTGGTCTGTGCGCCGGTTGAACATGATGCCGTGCTGGCCTGGTGCAATGCGGGGCTGGGCGTCGATGGCGCGGGGCAGGTGACGGTGGCAGACCCGGCCGGATCGGCGCTGCAGTTGGCCAATTCAGAAACCGGGGTGATGCAGGCCGTTCCGGCAGGCCTTGCGCTGTGCGACACAACGCAGGCCTTTGGCAAGGTGCCGGTGGCGTTCAACTGGCTGGGTTGCGACATGGCGCTGTTGTCTGCGCATAAATGTGGCGGGCCAAAAGGGGTTGGGGCACTTGTCCTGCGGCGCGGGCTGGATGTGGCGGCACAGTTGCGCGGCGGCGGGCAGGAAATGGGCCGCCGTGCCGGCACGGAAAACGTGATCGGCATCGCAGGTTTCGGGGCGGCGGCCGCGGCGGCCGCGCGCGATCTGGCTGATGGATTGTGGGAACAGGTTGGCGAACTTAGAAATATTCTAGATCAAGCATTGTCTGCCGCGGGATATGAGACTATTTCCGTCGGGAATGATGTGGCGCGCCTGCCCAACACCTTGTGCCTGATCGCGCCGGGCTGGAAGGGCGAGACGCAGGTGATGGCGATGGATCTGGCGGGTTTTGCGGTCTCTGCAGGATCGGCCTGTTCCAGCGGCAAGGTCCGGTCAAGCCGGGTATTGCAGGCCATGGGCTTTGACGAAGGGGTTGCGGGGCAGGCGATCCGCGTGTCGCTGGGGCCCGGGACGACGGAAGAAATGGTGCTGCGCTTTGCCGAGGCCTGGACGGCGGGCTATGCGCGGATACGGGGCCGGGCGGCCTGAAAAGGGGGAACGATGTCCTTGGAAGAAGCGACCCTGGAAGTGCGCGATGGTGTCGATCGTGAAACGATCGAGACGGTCAATGCCATGTCCGGCAAGTACAAGCACGGCTGGGATACCGAAATCGAAATGGATTTCGCGCCCAAGGGCCTGTCCGAAGACATCGTGCGGCTGATCTCGGCCAAGAACGACGAACCGTCGCTGGCTGCAGATGGAAGAGCCGGACTGGGCGATGGTCAGCTATCCAGCGATTGATTATCAGGACATCTATTACTACGCCAAACCCAAAAGCATGGCGGTCAAGCCGAAATCCCTGGATGAGGTCGATCCAAAGCTGCTGGCGACCTATGCAAAACTTGGGATTCCGCTGAAAGAACAAATGCTTCTGGCCGGTGTTGAAGGTGAAGAAGCCCCGCGTCAGGTGGCCGTGGATGCG
>JALOSO010000075.1 GCA_025458385.1 Paracoccaceae bacterium
CTGATCACCATCGACAGCCCCGATTTCTGCTTTCGTGTGGCCAAACTGGTCAAATCCGCCAACCCCGCGCAGAAAACCATCCACTACGTCGCCCCCTCTGTCTGGGCATGGCGCCCCGGCCGCGCCGCAAAGATGGCTGCCCATATCGATCATGTCCTTGCCCTGTTGCCGTTCGAACCGCCCTATATGACCGCCCACGGCATGACCTGCGACTTTGTCGGTCACCCCGTCGTCGCCGAACCCCTTGCTACGCCAGAACCACAGGCCACCCCGCTGCTTTTGGCCTTGCCCGGATCGCGCAAAGGCGAAGTGTCGCGCCTGATGCCCGTCTTCGGTCAGGTCGCGGGACAGTTGGCCCAAACCCATCCCGGCCTGCGCGTGGCCCTGCCCACGGTGCGCGGCGTCGCCCCCTTGGTGCGTGACCTTGCCCGCCATTGGCCCATCACCCCCGATGTGATCGAGGATGCCGATCACAAGCGCCAGGTGTTTGCCAATGCCACCGTCGCCCTTGCCGCCTCGGGCACCGTATCACTGGAACTCGCTGCCAACCGCTGCCCCATGGTCATCGCCTATGACATGAACCCCGTCACCCTTTGGTTGATGCGGCGGGCGGCCCTGATCGACACCGTCACCCTCGTCAACCTTGTCTCCGACACCCGCCATGTCCCTGAATTCATCGGCCCACGCTGTCAGGCTGACCTCATCACCCCGGCCCTTGCCGCGCTGATCCCCGCCACGGCGGACCGCGCGGCCCAGATTGCGGCGATGGATGTCACCATGCGGCGCCTCGGGCAGGGCGGTGATGCGCCCGGCCTGCGTGCCGCGCGATCTGTGCTTGCTGCGCTTGCGCGCTGATCAGGCGACGCTGATGGTGATCTGGCCATCCTGCTGTTTTACCTGCAGGGTCAGGTCCGGCTGCAAGTCTGCATCCAGATGGCCGATGGCATAGCCGATCACCGCTGCGGCCGCGATCACCAGCACCACCACCGTGGTCGAGACCACATCCCTGTGCCCGGCCTTGCCATCAAACACCAGCGACGCAGCAAAAGCCTGCAAATCTGCGGCCGCCGTCGTCATCGCCCCGCCCTGATAGATGACCCGCGCGACATCGGTTGTCAGGCGGATGGTCTCGGCGCTCCAGATTGCGCCGCGCAGATGCTGGCGCAAGGCCATTGCTTCGGCCACCGAAACCATAAAGCGCCCGCCGTCGGATAGGGCCGTTTCAACCCGCGTCGGGTTGGCCAGAAGATCATCAATTCTGAAATGAGTAGACATCGCAATTGCCCCGCTGAAAATGCTGAATCGCCCGCCGGCCCAATACCCGGCACCCTAGCAAGGCCAGAGTTGCGCCCCCTTCACCAGTCTGGAATTCCTGACCCTGCGTCAATCAGTCTGCGCCGATTGGCACCCCCGGCCTTACCGCCCGTTCCAGATCCAGCCACCACCAAAGATGCGGCTGCTGTCGGGGTCGTAAAACACGCAGGCCTGCCCGGCTGAAATGCCGTCTTCCGCCGCCAGTAACGTGACCTCGGCTGTGGTTGCTGAAAGTGGTCGCAGGATTGCCGCACGCGGCGCGCGCGTTGACCGCACCTTGACCGCAAGATGCCATTCGGGGCGGGCATCGAACGGTACATCGCCCAGCCAGTTGATTTCCCGCACCGGAACAACGCGCGTTGACAGCGCCTCTTTCGGCCCCACCACCACGCGCTTTTGGTCTGCGTCCAGCCGCACCACATATAGCGGGTCCGCAAGGCCGCCGATGCCCAGACCCTTGCGCTGGCCGATGGTGTAATGGATCACACCATTGTGCCGCCCCAGCACATGGCCATCCATATCGACGATATCGCCCGGGTCCGCCGCGCCCGGTCGCAGCTTTTCGATCACCGCCGCGTAATTGCCGTTGGGCACAAAGCAGATGTCCTGACTATCCGGCTTGTCGGCCACCGGCAGGCCGTATTTGGCCGCAAGCGCCCGCGTCTCGGCCTTTGACTGCAGATGGCCCAGTGGGAAGCGCAGATATGACAGCTGCTCTGGCGTGGTCGAAAACAGGAAATAGCTTTGATCGCGCGCCGGGTCTGCCGCCATGTGCAACTCTGGCCCCGCCAGACCGACCTTGCGCTGAATGTAATGCCCCGTTGCCATGCAATCGGCATTCAGATCGCGCGCCGTTGCCAGCAGGTCCTTGAACTTTACCCGTTCGTTGCAGCGGATGCAGGGGACAGGGGTCGCCCCTGCAAGATAGGCATCGGCGAATTCCTCGATCACGGCTTCGCGAAAGGTGTTTTCGTAATCCAGCACATAATGCGGAAAGCCCATCGTTTCTGCCACGCGCCGCGCATCATGAATGTCACGTCCCGCACAGCACGCGCCTTTCTTGGCCAGCGCTGCCCCGTGATCGTACAGCTGCAGCGTGACGCCCACCACGTCATAGCCTTCATCCGCCAGCATCGCCGCCACGACGGATGAGTCGACGCCCCCCGACATGGCCACCACCACCCGCGTGTCGCGGGGGGCCTTGGCAAAGCCAAGCGAATTCAGCGGCTGATCCAGCATGTCGGCATGTCCGGGGATAGGGCAGTTGGGGGAACGGCAGTTGGCGCGATATATAGGAAAATGCGCTGTATCCTCAACCCCCGGCTTCACCCACGGTTAAGTCTGATCGCCCATTCTTGGCGCAAAGACAAAGGGGATGCCGATGTTTCTGAAGAAAGTTGATGGCCCACGACAGGTCACCTTACCCGATGGCAGCGTGCTGAGCCGCGCTGATCTGCCACCGGCCGAAACGCGTCGCTGGGTGGCCAGCCGCAAGGCCGTGGTCGTCCGCGCCGTGATTTACGGACTGATTCCCGAAAAAGAGGCGCTGGAGCGGTATGAACTTTCAGCCGAGGAATTCGCGCTTTGGTGCGCGGCCATCGACAAACATGGCGAAAAGGCCCTGAAAGTTACGGCAATTCAAAAGTATCGACAACTTTAGGTTGTTTTCTCTTCTCGCGCAGGCAGAGTAACCCATAGTTAACCATTGCCCGGTCACAGTTAACGATGAACACCCTGTCGCGGAGCATCCCATGCGAATCTTGCTTGTCGAAGACGACCCGACCACCTCGCGCAGCATCGAGTTGATGCTGACCCATGCGAACCTGAACGTCTATTGCACTGATCTTGGCGAAGACGGAATCGATCTGGCAAAACTTTATGACTATGACCTGATCCTGCTGGATCTGAACCTGCCGGACATGAGCGGGCATGAAGTGTTGCGCCAACTGCGACAGGCCCGGATCGAGACGCCGATCCTGATCCTGTCGGGGTCGGATGATACCGACAGCAAGCTGAAGGGTTTCGGTTTTGGCGCAGATGATTATCTGACCAAACCTTTCCATCGCGAAGAACTGGTCGCGCGTATCCATGCGATCATCCGCCGGTCAAAAGGGCACAGCCAATCCGTCATCAAGACCGGCGAGGTGAATGTGAACCTTGATGCCAAGACCGTGGATGTGGCGGGCAAAACCGTGCATCTGACGGGCAAGGAATACCAGATGCTGGAACTGCTGTCCCTGCGCAAGGGGACGACCCTGACCAAGGAAATGTTCCTGAACCACCTTTACGGCGGCATGGATGAGCCAGAATTGAAGATCATCGATGTCTTCATCTGCAAACTGCGCAAGAAACTGGCCGAAGCAACCGATGGGGCGAATTACATCGAAACCGTCTGGGGCCGCGGCTATGTGCTGCGCGACCCGGTGCCTGCGACGGCCCGCAGGCTGGCCAGCGCCTGAGGCTGGACGCGGGGTTTGCGCCAAACTACACCTGTCCCGGAACGGGGCAGGGGGCGGCAATGGATGATCTGGAAAATCTGACCAAGGATCAGGCAGAAGCCGAACTCGCCCGCTTGGCGCGCCTGATCGCGGCCGCCAACAGCGCCTATCACGGGGCCGATGCCCCGGAAATTTCGGATGCAGACTATGATGCGCTCAAGCGGCGCAATGCAGCGATTGAGGCGCGCTTTCCGGCGCTGAAACGCGCGGACAGCCCATCGGAAAGGGTGGGGGCACCTGTTTCCGATGGCTTTGCCAAGGTCCGCCATGCGCGTCCGATGCTAAGCCTTGAGAATGCCTTCGATGATGCCGATGTGGCCGATTTCGATGAGCGTGTGCGCAGTTTTCTTGGCCACAGCGGGCCCCTGTCCTATACGGCAGAGCCAAAGATTGACGGGCTTTCCCTGGCGCTGCGTTACGAAAACGGCAAGCTGGTGCAGGCGGCCACCCGCGGTGATGGCGAGGTTGGCGAGAACGTCACCGAAAACGCCCGCACCATTGCCGACATTCCCCAAACCCTGACGGGCGCACCCGCCGTGGTCGAGGTGCGCGGCGAGGTTTACATGGCCCATGCCGATTTCGCCGCACTGAACCTGCGGCAGGCTGCAGCGGGGGAAAAGACCTTTGCCAACCCGCGCAACGCTGCCGCAGGTTCCCTTCGGCAGTTGGATGCGAAAATCACCGCTGCCCGCCCGCTACGGTTCTTTGCCTATACCTGGGGCGAGCTTTCCGAACCGCTGGGCGCCACGCAAGATGCGTCGATCAACCGTATGAAATCGCTTGGGTTTCAGGTAAATCCCCTGACAGTGCTTTGCCACACGCCGGCGGATCTTCTGACCCATTACCGCACAATCGAAGCCCAACGCGCCACCCTTGGCTATGATATCGACGGGGTGGTTTACAAGGTGAACGATCTTGCCTTGCAGGCCCGCCTCGGCTTTCGCTCGACCACGCCCCGCTGGGCCGTGGCGCATAAATTCCCGGCCGAACTTGCCTGGACGCGGCTACTGGCTATCGACATTCAGGTCGGCCGCACGGGTGCCCTGTCCCCCGTGGCCCGGCTGCAGCCTGTTACGGTGGGCGGTGTGGTCGTCAGCAACGCCACGCTGCATAACGAAGATTACATCGCCGGAAGGGATTCCAAGGGCCAGCCCATCCGCGATGGCAAGGATATTCGCCTGGGTGACTGGGTGCAGGTCTATCGCGCAGGCGATGTGATCCCGAAGATCGCCGATGTTGATCTGGCACAGCGTCCCACCGGCGCCACGCCGTATCAGATGCCGCATATCTGCCCCGAATGCGCCAGCCCCGCCCCGCGCGCGGAAGGCGATGCCGTGCGCCGCTGCACCGGCGGCCTGATCTGCCCGGCGCAGGGGGTAGAGCGGTTAAAGCATTTCGTCAGCCGGGGGGCGTTTGACATTGAAGGGCTGGGCGCCAAACAGATCGAGATGTTCTTTGCAGATGCGATCCTGCCCATCAAGACGCCCGCCGATATCTTTACGCTTGCATCAAGAGACGCCGACAACCCATTGCAAAAGCTGAAAAATCGTGAAGGATTTGGCGAGACTTCCACAGCCAAGCTGTTTGCCGCCATCGAGGCCCGCCGCACCATCGGCCTTGACCGGCTGATCTTTGCGCTTGGTATCCGCCATGTCGGTGAAACCTCGGCCAGCCTGCTTGCCCGCCACTATGGCACCTGGGCGAATTTTGTGGCGCATGCCACCGATCTGGCCGATCTGACGGCAATTGACGGCGTGGGCGAAACCCTTGCCGAAAGCCTGATCGCGGCCTTCACCAACCCCGCCGAACGCGCCGCGATTGACGCGCTGGTGGCCCATCTGACCATCACCCCCATCGCCGCGGCCAGCAACGACAGCCCGGTTGCCGGCAAGACGGTCGTCTTCACCGGCACGCTGGAAAGAATGACCCGCGCCGAGGCCAAGGCCCGGGCCGAAGCGCTTGGCGCAAAGGTTGCAGGCAGTGTCAGTGCAAAGACCGATATCCTGATTGCCGGGCCCGGGGCCGGGTCAAAGGCGAAAGAGGCGGCAAAGCTGGGCATCCTGACCATCGACGAAGATGCATGGCTGGCGATGATCGGCGCATGACCGGCCGCCCCGAAATCCTGTTTCCGCTGTTTGCCGGGCTTGAAACCCTGCCGGGTATCGGGCCCCGGGGGGCACAGTTGATGGCCGGCATGGGGGTGGAGCGCCCGCGCGATCTGTTGTTCCTGCTGCCGCATTCCGGCGTTGACCGCAGCCGTGTGGCCACGCTGCGCGATGTGGTGCCGCCCGTTGTCGTCACGGTCGAGGTTACGGTCGGCAGCCATTTCCCCCCCCGTGGCAAGGGGCCATATCGGATCATGGTGCGGGACGCGGCGCTGGAATTCCAGCTGGTGTTCTTTCACGCGCGGGGCGATTACCTGACAGGCCTGCTGCCTACCGGGCAAAGGCGGCTGATCTCGGGGCGGGTTGAACTGTTTGACGGGATTGCGCAGATGGCCCATCCCGACCATGTGCTGCGCCCGGATGAGGTTGCGGCCTTGCCAGCGTACGAACCGGTTTATCCGCTGACCGCTGGTCTGACACAAAAGCAGGTTGCCAAGGCCGTTGCCGGGGCGCTGACGCGCGCACCGGTCTTGCCCGAGTGGATCGATGCAGCGCTGTTGCAGCGTGAAGGCTGGCCGTCCTGGCATGAGGCGGTCGCGCAGGCGCATGCCCCGGCGGCCCAGGCTGACCTTGCGGCCACGGCACCTGCGCGGATGCGCTTGGCCTATGACGAACTTTTTGCCCATCAGATCACCCTGGCGCTGGCGCGCGCCACGCAACGGCGGGGCAAGGGGGTTGCCAGCATCGGGACCGGCCAGTTGCAGGGGCGTGTCCTGTCCAGCCTGCCTTATGTGCCAACGGGCGCGCAAACCCGCGCGATCATGGAAATCGCCGCAGACCTTGCGGCGCCTTTGCGGATGAACCGCCTTTTGCAGGGCGATGTCGGCGCGGGCAAGACGCTTGTTGCCTTCATGGCCCTGCTGACCGTCGTCGAGGCCGGCGGGCAGGGCGTGCTGATGGCACCGACGGAAATTCTTGCGCGCCAGCATCACGAAGGTCTGGCCCCGCTGGCGACGGCGGCCGGGGTGCGCCTTGATATCCTGACAGGGCGCGACAAAGGCGCAGAGCGCGCGGCCAAGCTGCGGGCGCTTGCGGAAGGTCAGTTGCAGATTCTGGTCGGCACCCATGCGGTGTTTCAAAAGGACGTGCACTTTCACGACCTGCGCCTTGCCGTGATTGACGAGCAGCACCGCTTTGGCGTGGCACAGCGGATGGAACTGGGCGCCAAGGGGGCCGCCGCCGACGTACTTGTGATGACAGCCACGCCGATTCCGCGCAGCCTTGCGCTGGCGAGTTACGGCGACATGGATGTTTCAGTGCTGGATGAAAAACCGGCCGGGCGCAAGCCGATCCGAACGGCGCTTTTGCCGACCAGCCGGATGGATGAAATCGTTGCCCGTCTGGCGCAGGCCGTTGCCGAAGGGCGGCAGGCCTATTGGGTCTGCCCGCTGGTCGAGGAAAGCGAAGTGCTTGACTATGCCAGCGCCGAAGCGCGGTTTCAGCACCTGCGCGCGGCCCTGGGCGATCAGGTGGTGGGCCTTGTGCATGGCCAGATGCCGATCCCGGACAAGGACGCGGCCATGGCGCGCTTTGTCGCGGGGGATACGCGGGTTCTGGTGGCAACGACGGTGATCGAGGTTGGCGTGAATGTGCCGAACGCAAGTGTCATGGTCATCGAACGCGCCGAAACCTTTGGCTTGGCACAGCTGCATCAGCTGCGGGGCAGGGTCGGGCGGGGGGCGGCGGATTCAACCTGCCTGATGCTGTATCAGGCGCCCTTGTCAGACAGTGCCGAACGCCGGCTGAAGGTGCTGCGCGAAACGGAAGACGGCTTTCGCATCAGCGAAGAAGATCTGGCCATGCGCGGTGCCGGTGATCTGATCGGCACTGCCCAATCCGGCCTGCCGCGCTTTCGCGTCGCTGACATGGAACGCCAGGCCGGGCTGATGGCGCTGGCCCAATCCGATGCGCGCGCCCTGCTGACACGCGACCCTGCCCTGCAGGGTGAAAGGGGGCGCGCGGCGCGCAACCTGCTGTGGTTGCTGGATCAGGACCGCGCCATCAGGCTGCTGTCTGTCGGCTGACCCCGCCCCGACGAATGCGTCGTTCCGGCCTGATTCCGAAAAAACATGGTTTGTTCTCAAATGTTCTTAAAAAGTTCTTTACAAATGGTTTCCAAGGTGAGAACAATTGGGCAACAAAGACAGGAGAAGCCGATGCTGAGCGACATCAAGACAATCCTTGCAAACTCTCACGCCACGCTGCTGGAAGACAGCCTTGGCCTGATCGCCCTGTTCACCATGCTGATTGTCGGCCTGCATCTGTCTGGTGCGGCCTGACCCGATATTGCCTGCGATCTGCGCGAAGGGCGCGGCATCTGTCCCCAAGTTGATGCCCTTCAGGTTGCCCGACCTGACCGCCCAACCAGATACGCGACTTGCCGCCGCCATCCCGAACAGGATGTGCGGCGGTTTTTTTCAGGCCGTTGCCGCCTGTTCGGCAGCCAGCATCGCCTCGGCTGTCGCCTCGAGCGCCAGCATGATGGATGCGTGCCGGTTCTTGTACTCTCGCGCCGGGGTCAGCACGGCGTAGCCGTCGAATGGGGCAGCGGGCGCATCGGCCCCGTCGCGCAGCATGGCCCGCAGCGCATCCCTTGCGCCTTCAATCTCAGCCCGGCTGCGGCCCACGGCCACCGCCCCCAGCACAGACGCCGCCGCCTGACCCAGGGCGCAGGCCTTTACGTCCTGCGCAAACGCTGCGATGCGGCCATTTGCCACCACCACATCCACGGTGACGGTTGACCCGCACAGGGGTGATCGGCGTTTGACACTGCCTTGCGGGGCGGCCAGCCGCCCGTGGTGCGGAATATTTGCCGCCAGTGCCAGAATACGGCCCGAATAAAGCTGGATCAGATCACTGTCGGCCATGACATTCCCCTTTGCATTCCATAGATAGCGCAAAGCCCGCCGCAAAGGAATGCGCTGATGCCTTTTGACGCAAGTACGCTCCGCTATGATGCCAAAGGTCTGATCCCGGTGATCGCACAGGATCAGGCCAGCCGTGAGGTGCTGATGTTCGCCTGGATGAATGCCGAGGCTGTTCAGCGCACGCTTGCGACCGGGCAGGTGACCTATTGGTCGCGCTCGCGTGCGGCGTTCTGGGTGAAGGGCGAGACGTCAGGCCATACCCAACGTCTGGTCGAGATGCGGCTGGACTGTGACCGGGACTGTCTGCTGGTGCTGGTGGAACAGATCGGCCCCGCTTGCCACACGAACCGCCCGAACTGCTTTTTCACGGCCATCCGCGACGGGGCCGAGGTGGTGATCAGCGATCCGCTATAACCGCGCGAGCCGTTCTGTCAGCAGGGCATAGAACCCGTCGGCATCCACGCCGCCCATGAACATCGCGTTCTTGGGCCTGTCCGTGACACCCCACCAATCCGCGACTGTCATGCCAAGGGTCAGGTCCGAATGCGTCTCGATCGCGACATTGATATGCCGCCCGCTGAACAGGTCCGGCTTGATGAGGTAGGCGATCACGCAGGGGTCATGCAGCGGCGCGCCTTGGCTGCCATACTTCGCCACATCGAATCGTTCGAAGAAATCGGTCCAGGCCGCAACCATATCGCCCACCTGCGTGCCCAGGTGGCGAAAGGCATCGACGCGGGCCTTGCTGGTCAGCGCCTTATGGGTCACATCAAGGGGCATCACCACCAGGGGAACGCCGGATTTGAACACGATTTCAGCAGCTTCCGGGTCGACGTAAATGTTGAACTCTGCCGCCGGGGTGATATTGCCGACCTCGAAATAAGCGCCGCCCATCAGGACGATTTCCTGAACGCGGGCCACGATGTCGGGCGCTTTCTGGAACGCGACGGCGATGTTCGTCAGCGGGCCAAGCGGGCACAAGGTGACGGTGCCTGCAGGTTCGCGCCGCAGGGTTTCGACAATGAAATCCACCGCGTGCTGGCTTTGCAATGGCATCACGGGGTCCGCCATCGGCGGGCCATCAAGGCCGGTCTTGCCATGCACATGCTCTGCCGTCACCAGCTTGCGCTTGATGGGCGCGTCACAGCCGGCAAAGACGGGCACATCAACCTTGCCCGCCAACTCACAGACAATACGTGCATTTTTCTGTGTGAGGGGGAGGGGCACATTGCCTGCTACGGCGGTGATGCCAAGCACCGTCATCTCCTCGGGGCTGGCAAGGGCCAGCAGGATCGCCACGGCATCATCCTGCCCGGGGTCCGTGTCGATGATGATCTTGCGTGGCATGTGGCGCTCCTCGTTTTGGCGCAGCAAAGCCCATGGCCCTGCACTTGTCCAGCCGATGCAGAAATTTCACCACTTCTGGCACAACAGGCCTAGACTGCAACCCAAACGGCGGAGGGATTCAGCATGCCTGACCTGCTGATCGGCACGACAAAGGGCCTTTTCATTCTGGAAAACCGCAATGGCTGGCAGGTATCAGGCCCGCATTGCGACGGGGCACCCATCAACCATGCCATTGGATTTCGGGGTGAAATCTGGGCCGGGGGTGGCAACCAATGGGTTGGTGTTGGTGTGTGGCATTACAAGAAGGGTGAATGGTTCAAATCAACCGGCGGCTTTGGCGAAGCTGATCAGATATGGTCACTTGGGCGCGATGACCTGCGTCTTTTGGCCGGGACGCGTCCTGCCACCTTGTGGGAAAGCCGTGATGATGGCCGGACGTGGCGCAAGCTTCCTGAACTGACCAATCTTGAAGGCGCTGAAAACTGGGATCCGGGTGCTGCCGGCCTTGTGTTGCATTCCATCCTGACGGCACCGGGGGGCAAGCTGTGGGTCGGCATTTCCTCTGCCGGCGTCTTTGCGTCGCCCGATGACGGGGCGACATGGGAAAAGCAGGGGCGCAGGTCCAATCGGCCAGGTCCGGCCGGCAATCTGGACAGGTTCTGGGGGGATGAGGAAATTCGCGGTGAAAACGAGATTTTCAACTGTGTTCATAACCTTGCAATGGGGGCTTCACCGGGGCTGATCTACATGCAGAACCATCAGGGTGTTTATCGCAGCCGCGATGGCGGCGCGTTGTGGGAAGAGATCACCGAAGGCTTGCCGTCAACCTTTGGCTTTCCCGTGGGCGCGCATCCGCGCGATGCGGGCACACTGTGGGTGTTTCCGCTGAACGGCGACATTCATGGCCGATATCCGGTGGACGCGCGCGCGCTGATCTGGAAAAGCACGGATGGGGGAGAGACGTGGCAGCCAAAAGGGAAGGGCCTGCCTGACAGCAATTGCTTCTTTACCGTGCTGCGCCAAGCCATGGCCGTTGACCGCGAAACGCCTTGCGGCGTCTATTTCGGCACCAACACGGGATCGGTTTTTGCCAGCGCGGATGAAGGCGAGACGTGGGAGGAAATTGCCCGCCACTTGCCAACCGTGCTGAGCGTCGAGGTCATGCAATAGACAAAGAGGCGCCCGGAAGGGCGCCCCTTATTCATTTTTACCAATAGCTTAGCCGTCGAAGTTCACTTCTTCCATGATCCGCAGGGCTGCTGCACGGTGGGTGGCGATATCGGTCAGGCTCAGGCTATCCGCGGTGAACGCGCCCCAGCTTGTCACCAGTGCCGAGCGTTCCACCCCCGGCTTCACCGGATATTCGTTATTGATTTCCGCATACAGCTTTTGCGCCGTATCGCCCGCCAGCCATTCCATAAAGGCCAGTGCCTCTTCGCGGTTCGGCGCGAATTTCGTCATCGCCACGCCCGAGATGTTGACATGCACCCCGTCACCTTCAAAGGTCGGGAACACAATCCGCACGGCCTCGGCCGCTGCTTTCTGCTC
>JALOSO010000311.1 GCA_025458385.1 Paracoccaceae bacterium
TGCCCGTGGTGATGCCGCCGCCATCCCGCTGCTGACCGACCTTTGCGCCACCATGAAATCCGGCTCGCTTTGCGCGCTTGGCGGGTTCACGCCCTATCCTGTGCTGTCGGCGCTGACGCATTTCCCGGATGATTTTTCGCCCATGAAGGAAGCCGCCGAATGAAAGACTTCATCATCCCGGATCGCGATTTCGGCACGCCAGCAGCAAAAAGCAAACAGATGGTCACATTGACTGTTGACGGCTTTCAAGTGACCGTTCCCGAGGGTACGAGCATCATGCGCGCGGCGGCTGAGGCGGGGATTTCCGTGCCAAAGCTGTGCGCCACGGACTCGGTTGATGCCTTCGGGTCCTGCCGTCTGTGCCTTGTGGAAATCGAAGGCCGCAACGGCACGCCAGCATCTTGCACCACACCCGTTGCGCCGGGAATCAAGGTGACCACGCAGAACGCCAAGCTAAAGCAACTGCGGCGCGGGGTGATGGAGTTGTATATCAGCGACCACCCGCTGGATTGCCTGACCTGCAGTGCCAATGGCGATTGCGAGTTGCAGGACATGGCAGGGGCCGTGGGCCTGCGCGATGTACGGTACGAGGCCGTGGAAACCCATTTCAAACCCCGCAACACCAGCGGTGAGGCCAACCCGCAATGGCTGCCCAAGGACGATTCGAACCCCTATTTCACCTATGATCCGGCCAAATGCATCGTCTGTTCGCGCTGCGTCCGCGCCTGTGAAGAAGTGCAGGGCACTTTCGCGCTGACCATCGAAGGCCGGGGCTTTGATTCGCGCGTGTCGTTCGGGGCCAAAACCGACAATGCATTGGCGTCTGACTGCGTGTCTTGCGGCGCTTGCGTGCAGGCCTGCCCGACCGCCACTCTGCAGGAAAAATCCATCATCGAGATCGGCACGCCTGAACGGTCGGTTATCACCACCTGCGCCTATTGCGGCGTTGGCTGCAGCTTCAAGGCCGAAATGCGCGGGGATGAGTTGGTGCGCATGGTGCCCTACAAGCACGGCAAGGCCAACCGGGGGCATAGCTGCGTCAAGGGCCGCTTTGCCTATGGCTATGCCAGCCATTCGGACCGTATCCTGAACCCGATGATCCGCGAGTCCATCAATGACCCCTGGCGCGAAGTGTCATGGGATGAGGCGATCAGCTATACCGCCAACAAATTCAAGGCGTTACAGGCGAAGTATGGCCGCCGTTCCATCGGTGGCATCACCTCCAGCCGTTGCACGAATGAGGAAACCTATCTGGTTCAGAAACTGATCCGTGGCGTGTTCATGAACAACAATACGGATACCTGCGCGCGCGTCGATGTCGTCATCATCATCGGCGCCAACCCCACCGATGGCCACCCGGTCTTTGCCAGCCGCCTGAAGAAACGCCTGCGGCAAGGGGCCAAGCTGATTGTCATTGATCCGCGCCGCATTGATCTGGTCAAAACCCCGCATGTGCAGGCCGCGTTCCACCTGCCCCTGCGCCCCGGCACCAATGTGGCCGTGGTGACGGCCATGGCGCATGTGATCGTGACCGAAGGCCTATATGACCAGTCGTTCATAACCGAACGCTGCGACTGGTCCGAGTTCGAGGATTACGCGGCTTTCGTGTCCGACCCCCGCCATTCACCCGAGGCGATGGAGATGCTGACTGGCGTTCCCGCCGCCGATCTGCGCGGGGCGGCGCGGCTGTATGCCAAGGGTGGAAACGGGTCCATCTATTATGGCCTGGGTGTGACCGAACATTCGCAAGGCTCCACCACCGTGATGGCGATTGCCAACCTTGCCATGATGACAGGCAATATCGGCCGTGAAGGCGTGGGCGTTAACCCCTTGCGCGGGCAGAACAATGTGCAGGGCGCCTGCGACATGGGGTCTTTCCCGCACGAGTTGCCGGGCTATCGCCACGTCTCGGGCGATGCCGCGCGCGATGTGTTTGAAAAGCTGTGGGGGGTGACGATTGACGCAGAACCCGGCCTGCGCATCCCCAACATGCTGGACGCGGCGGTGGAGGGCACGTTCCGTGGCATCTACATTCAGGGCGAGGATATCCTGCAATCCGACCCGGACACGAAACACGTGGCGGCGGGGCTGGCGGCGATGGATCTGGTCGTCGTGCAGGACCTGTTCCTGAACGAAACCGCCAATTATGCCCATGTGTTCTTCCCCGGCTCCACCTTCCTTGAAAAGGACGGCACGTTCACCAACGCCGAACGCCGCATCAACCGCGTGCGCCGCGTGATGGCGCCGAAGAACGGGTTGGCGGATTGGGAAATCACCTTGCGGCTGGCACAGGCGATGGGGGCGAATTGGGGCTATACGCACCCGTCGCAGATCATGGACGAAATCGCGCTGACGACGCCGTCATTTGCGAATGTCAGCTATGAGATGCTGGAAACCAAAGGCTCGGTCCAGTGGCCCTGCAATGACAAGGCCCCGGAAGGCACGCCGATCATGCACCTTGATGGCTTTGTGCGCGGCAAGGGCAAGTTCATTGTCACCGAATATGTGCCGACGGATGAGAAAACCGGCCCGCGTTTCCCGCTGTTGCTGACCACGGGCCGCATCCTGAGCCAGTATAACGTCGGCGCACAGACGCGGCGCACGGGGAATGTGGCTTGGCACCCGGAAGACGTGCTGGAAATCCACCCGCATGACGCCGAGGTGCGCGGCGTGCGTGAGGGAGAACTCGTGCGGCTGGCCAGCCGGTCCGGGCAAACCTCGCTCCGGGCAAAGATCACGGATCGCGTCAGCCCCGGTGTGGTTTACACCACCTTCCACCACCCCGAAACGCAGGCCAATGTCATCACCACGGACTTTTCCGATTGGGCGACGAACTGCCCGGAATACAAGGTGACGGCGGTGCAGGTCAGCCCGTCGAACGGCCCGTCGGAGTGGCAGGAAGAATACGCAGCCCAGGCCGCGCATTCGCGGCGCATCCTTCCGGCTGCCGAATGACACACCAACCCCACCAGAGGCAGGTTTACGCGGGCGGCCTGATGACCACAGGCCCGCGCGAGCTGCCTGCCGAAGTGGCGGTGGCCTTGTCGTTCAACGGCACGACCCAGGCGGTGATGATGGCAACCCCTGCCGATCTGACCGACTTTGCGCTTGGCTTTGCAGTCAGCGAAGGCATTGCGAACACAGACGAAATCACAAGTATCGAGGTTGCGTACACGGCGCAGGGCATCGACGTGCAAACCTGGTTGAAACCAGAGGCCGAGGCGCGTCTTGCCGCCCGCCGCCGCACCATGGCAGGCCCGGTGGGTTGTGGGTTGTGCGGCGTGGACAGCATCGCCGAGGCCCTGCGCGATGTGCCGAAAGTCACCGCAGACCTGCACCTGACGCCTGCCCAAATCTGCGAAGCCGTGGCTGCCTTGCCCGCGTATCAAGCCCTTCACGATACCACCCGCGCGGCCCATGCCGCGGCCTTTTGGACGCCGGCGCGCGGCATCACCCTTGCCCGCGAAGATGTCGGCCGCCACAATGCGCTTGATAAGCTGATCGGCGCCTTGACCACCACGCCGCAGGGCGCGGGGGCGGTGGTGATGACCAGCCGTGTCTCGATTGATCTGATCCAGAAAATCGCCATGCTCGGCGCGCCCGTGCTGATCGCCGTTTCGGCCCCCACGGCACAGGCGGTGGAACTGGCCGATGCGGCAGGCATCACGCTGATCGCCCTTGCACGCCCCGATCGTTTTGAATGCTTCACGCACCCCCATCGTATCACCAACCGGAAGACCGCCTATGTCGCCTGAAAAACTGATCCATATGGCGAACCAGATCGCTACGTTCTTTACGACAAAGCCCGAGGCCGAAGGTGTGGCGGGCATTGCCGAGCATATCAACGCCTATTGGGAACCGCGCATGCGCATGCAGATGTTCGCGCTGCTGGACGCTGGCGCTGCCGGATTCCACCCGCTGTTCTTGGCGGCGGCCAAGCACATCCGACGCCCCACCGCCGAGGCCGCCTGAGGCCAGTGCGCCGGGCCCGGTCGCGGTGCGGGGCCTGTTTCTATTGCAGGTCCAAGATGCCACCGGCCATCAGGCCGACCATGGTCTGCTCATCCAGAAACCCGGTTACCGGCAACGACCGCTGTGCTTGAAATGCCCGCAGGGCCGCGCGCGTTTCAGCATCAAACTGGCCATCAACCGGGCCTGTCTGCAGCCCAAGCGTATTGAGACGCCCCTCGATCAGCGTGCGCGCGGCGGGGCTAAGCTGCAGTGACAATTCGGCAGACTGTGCCCGCGCGCCCGCGTCATCGGCCGGAACGGTGCCGTTCAGCGCGGCAATGCGCGCTGCTGCCTGCGTGGCA
>JALOSO010000312.1 GCA_025458385.1 Paracoccaceae bacterium
ATATGGACGATGCCCTGCCGCACGTCGGACACGGGGTAGTAGTGGATGCCGAAATCCTTGGCATTCTTGTCGAGGGCGGCCACCTGAATGCGGCTGTCTTCGGTCATCGTGGCGGCATTGGCGCGGTCCAGCGTGGTGGGCACGTTATGATCGGGCACGGCGATGGTCTTTTCCGGCGCGCGCACCTTGCGGTTGGTCATGCGCAGGCCTTCAAAGGCTTGCGGACTGGTCACTTCGTGGACCAGGTGGCGGTCGATATACAGAAGGCAGGTGCCGTCATCAGCGGCGTGGACGACGTGGTCATCCCAGATTTTGTCGTAAAGCGTGCGCGCGGTCATGGCTATGGCTCATATCTGGCTATGGGGAATGGGGTAGGCGTGCAGGCGGGGGCGCGGTCAGGCGCGGGCAAGCACCGAACGGGCAGCACCGAAAAAGCGCCACGGCAGGCGCGTGCGGTCATCCATGGTGAAGCATGCGGTCATGGGCTGGCAGATACGACGGAATTGCACGCACGACAAGCGGCAAGCCATGGATTTTAGGGGGTGGCCCTTGCAGTCATAGGGATTCGGCGCTATCGCCTGCGCCTTTCCTGACCCGGTTCATTGAGTTTGGGCCACCAGGATGTTAGCCTTGCCACATGCACATGCGGCCCCAGCGGAGGACCCGGTCCTGTCTCATTCTGATCCTGCAACCGGGCTGCCGGTTGGCGAACGGGCGGCGCGCGTGACGTCCGACATTTCTTCTGATGAATTGCTGGCGGTGGTGCTGGCGTCGCTTGATGATGACAAGGCGGAAGAGGTCGTGCAGATTTCGCTGCGTGGGCGGTCGGAAATGGCGGATCACATGGTGATCTGTTCGGGGCGGTCTTCGCGGCAGGTGGCGGCCATTTCGGAAAAGCTGGTGGACCGGCTGAAGCAGGATCATGGCATCCTGTGCCGGATCGAAGGCAAGGAAACGGGCGACTGGGTGCTGATCGATGCGGGCGATGTGATCGTGCATGTCTTCCGGCCAGAAGTGCGCGAGTTCTATCAGCTGGAAAAGATGTGGCTGCCGGGAAGCGCGCATCTGGGGGCGTAAGGCCTTGCGGCTGCACATTTGCGCGGTAGGCCGGATCAAGGCGGATCAGCCGGAACGCGCGCTGTTTGAAGATTACCAGATGCGGTTCAACCGGACGGGCAAGCCGCTTGCGCTTGGTCCGTTGCACGAGGTTGAGGTAGAGGATCGCAAGGGCGGAGGCATGGCGGCGGAAGCCGTGCTGCTGGCGCGGGCGGTGCCGGAGGGGGCGCTGCTGGTGTGCATGGATGAACGCGGCAAGGTGATGTCGAGCCCGGAGTTTGCGGCGCAGCTGGCGCGCTGGCGCGACGCGGGGCGGCAGGACCTGGCCTTTGTGATCGGCGGGGCGGACGGGATTGCGCCGGATTTGCGGGCGCGGGCGGAAGCGGCGATCAGTTTCGGGGCGATGGTCTGGCCGCATATGCTGGTGCGGGTGATGCTGGCAGAGCAGTTATACCGGGCGGCGACGATTCTGGCAGGCGGGCCCTACCATCGGGCGTAAGGCAGGGGGGCCTTCTGCCCCCCTCGCCCTTGCGGGCTCACCCCCCGAGGATATTTGCGGACCGAAAATGCCGTGACGTTCGGTCAAGGGTGACCGGCGGGAGAGGCCGGGGCAAACTGCGACCAAAGGGAGCCGCACCATGAGCCATTATCCGCATCTGCTGTCACCATTGAACCTTGGACATGTAACGCTGCCGAACCGGGTGCTGATGGGGTCGATGCATACGGGGCTGGAGGAGACGGGCGACTGGGGGCGGGTGGCCGCGTTCTATGCGGCGCGGGCGGCGGGCGGTGTGGGGCTGATCGTGACGGGGGGGATGGCGCCGAACCGGGAAGGCGGGGTGTTTCCGGGGGCGGCGGGGCTGTTTACGCCGGGCGATATTGCGAACCACGCGCGGGTGACAGGGGCGGTGCATGATGCGGGCGGGCGGATTGCCATGCAGATCCTGCATGCGGGGCGCTATGCCTATGGCAAGGACTGCGTGGCGCCTTCCGCAATCAAGGCGCCGATTGCACCATTCATGCCGCGTGAACTGGATGCCGACGGGATCGAAAAGCAGATCGCGGATATCGTGACAGCGGCGGTCAGGGCGCGCGAAGCGGGTTATGACGGTGTCGAGATCATGGGGAGCGAGGGGTACTTTCTGAACCAGTTCCTTGTGGTGCGCACCAATCAGCGCACGGATGACTGGGGCGGTTCCTACCAAAATCGCATGCGTCTGCCGGTGGAGGTGGTGGGCCGCGTGCGGGCGGCGGTTGGGGCGGATTTCATTGTGATCTACCGGATCAGCCTGATTGATCTGGTGGAAGGCGGATCGACCTGGGATGAGGTGGTTCTGCTGGCGCGTGCGATTGAGGCGGCGGGGGCGAGTATCCTGAACAGTGGGATCGGCTGGCATGAGGCGCGGGTGCCAACAATTGCGACATCGGTGCCACGCGCGGCCTTTGCGCATCTGACCGGGCGGTTGCGGCCCGAGGTTTCGATCCCGGTGATTGCATCGAACAGGATCAACACGCCCGAAGTGGCCGAAGGCGTGTTGGCGCAGGGTCAGGCCGATATGGTGAGCATGGCGCGGCCCTTTCTGGCCGATGCCGATTTCGTGGCCAAGGCGGCAAGTGGCCGCGCGCACGAGATTGCGCCCTGCATTGCCTGCAATCAGGCCTGTCTGGACCATACGTTCAGCGGCAAGCTGACAAGTTGTCTTGTGAACCCGCGCGCCTGTCATGAGACGGAACTGGTTTATGCGCCTGTGGACGCGCCGCGCCGGATTGCAGTGGTGGGGGCGGGGGCTGCGGGCATGATGTGCGCGATCGTGGCGGCGGACCGGGGGCATAAGGTGGTGCTGTTTGAGCGTGACAACGCGGTGGGTGGGCAGCTGAACCTTGCGCGGCAGGTGCCGGGGAAAGAGGAATTTCATGGACTGGTCGCTTGGTTTGCGGCGTCCCTTGCGCGCGCGGGTGTAGATGTACGGCTGGGGCAGGCGGCGGCTGTCGAGGATTTGCGCGGGTTTGATGCGGTCGTGATTGCCACGGGTGTGACACCGCGCGATCCGCAGATTGCCGGTCAGGCCCATGCCATCAGCTATGCCGATGTGCTGAACGGCGCACCGGTGGGCAGGCATGT
>JALOSO010000076.1 GCA_025458385.1 Paracoccaceae bacterium
GGGATCACACCCTTGCGGAACATGAAGCAGCCGTAGAACCGCCGCTCGCCCGTCTGGATCACCGCATAGGCCTGCTTCGCCACCTCATAGAACGCGAAACGCTCGATCCCGATCATCGGGCGGGCCGTGCCTTCGGCCGCATCAATCGCCGCCTGCACTTCGGCCTGCACGGGCGGCACGGTGGTGGCATCGCCGACAATTTCCATCCTTCCCGCGAAATCATCCACGAATGTATCCAGCGGAAACACCGAAAGGATCGCCTCTGCCGCCTGCCCCGTGGTCAGGTTATCCATCCGCAACAGCGTGCCAAGCGTGGTCTGCCGCGCGATGCTGTCAGCCGGAAAGTTGGTGTCGCACAGGATCAGCACATCGCCATGCCCCATGGCGCGCAGGCAGCCCAGCACCTCGGCATTCAGCCGGTTGTCCCCCCGGCGCCAGTGTCACCGCATCACCCGGGCGCAGGGTCACGCGGTCGCGGAATACCGCCGTCACCTCATGCCCGCCGACCCGCGTGACAACATGCGTCTCGGCCCCCGTCGGTTCCACCACGGCCACCTGCCCGGTCAGGCCCTGCGTGCCAAGCGACAGGCTCTCGGGCCGCACGCCAAAGGTCACTTCGCGCCCGTTCGCCATTTTCAGCCCCACAGGCAGCGGCAGGTCCGCATCCGGCGCGCGAAAGCGGCCATCTTCGATCACGCCATGGATCAGGTTCATTGACGGGCTGCCAATGAACCCGGCCACAAAGGTATTTGCCGGCCTGTCATACAGGTCCAAGGGCGTGCCCACCTGTTCGATCCGGCCCGCCTGCAGCACCACGATCTTGTCGGCCATCGTCATCGCCTCGATCTGGTCATGCGTGACGTAAACCGTCGTGGTCTTCAGCCGCAAATGCAGCGCGCGGATTTCCGTGCGCATCTGCACGCGCAGTTTGGCATCGAG
Source organism: Paracoccaceae bacterium (assembly GCA_025458385.1). GTDB lineage: Bacteria > Pseudomonadota > Alphaproteobacteria > Rhodobacterales > Rhodobacteraceae > JAAFHS01. Next base: position 940 of record JALOSO010000076.1, read on the forward strand.
GTTCGACAGCGGTTCGTCGAACAGAAACACCTGCGGATCGCGCACGATGGCCCGGCCCATGGCCACGCGCTGCCGCTGCCCGCCCGACAGCGCGCGGGGGTAGCGGTCAAGGTATGGCGTCAGGCCAAGGATTTCCGCCGCGCGGTTGACCTTGGTCGCCACCGTTGCCGGATCCTCGCCGCGCATCTTCAGCGCAAAACCCATGTTGGCGGCCACCGTCTTGTGCGGGTAAAGCGCATAGTTCTGGAACACCATCGCGATATCGCGTTCTGACGGCGGCAGGTTGTTCACCACGCGCGGGCCAATGGCGATGGTGCCGCCCGAGATTTCTTCCAACCCCGCGATCATGCGCAAAAGCGTGGATTTGCCGCAGCCCGATGGCCCCACCAGCACGACGAATTCGCCTTCAGCGATATCGAGGTCAAGGTTCTGCATGACCTCAACCGCGCCATAGGCCTTGCGCAACGCGCGGATCGTGACTTCGGCCAAACCCTACCCCCCTGATTTGGCCCAAGGCTAGCCCGCCATGCAGGCGGCTGTCCACGCAGTAATCATACTAACATGTTAGAATCTTGACAGGCGGCCTGCCGCCGCGTCACTGTGGCGGCACGACATCCGCGCCGGGCGAAATGGGGGGGCCTTGCGGGGACACGATGCTGCTGTGCGACACCCCCCACAGAATAGCCGATCACACAATGGGTCACCGCTCAGCCAGGGCGCCGGGGCCCGCATATCTCTGGGAGGAGACGTCCGTGAAGGTAGACCAGTACAATGCAATCGTCGGCCGCATGCTCAGTCGACGCAGCCTGCTCAAGGGTGGGGTCGCCCTTGGGGCGGCAGCGGCACTGCCGCATGCAATGGGCCTGAAGGCGGCCATGGCGCAAGACAACCTGCGCCAGCAAATTCTTGCGATACCCGGGGTCGGGGCGGGATCGCCCACCGATGAACACTGGCAGGCCGTCGGCGAGTTGTGCCTGGGTGCGACCAAGGCGAATGTGGCGGAAGGCGAATTTGCAGGGGTGGAGCTGACGTTCCTGGGCCTGAACAACCAGAACCTGCACAACCTGTTGTTCCGTGGCTTTCTGAAATCATGGGAAACCTACACGGGTGCCAAGATCAACTGGATCGACCTTGCGCAGGCCGATTACAACCCGCGCCTGCAGCAGGCGATTGCCACGGGCACGGTGGATTTCGACATCATCGAAATGGGCGCGCCGTTCGAAGGCGAAACCGCAGGCAAGGGCCTGCTGGACGAGATGCCGGATTGGGTGAAAACGCAGATTCAGGCGGATGACCTTGTGGGCTATCTGCAACCGCCGGTCGGCACATGGGATGGCAAAAGCTATCGCATCACGATTGACGGCGATTGCCACACCTTCGCCTACCGGACCGATTACTTCGGCGAAGGCGCGATTGGCGGGGCCGAGGTGCCAAAGACATGGCAGCAGATCAATGCCGTGTCCAAGGCGCTGGTCGGCCAGACCGACCCGCTGACAGGCCTGCCAGCACATGGCTATCTTGACCCGCTGAAAGGCTGGGGCGGTTTCGGGTTCTATTTCATCGCCAACCGTGCGACGGCCTATGTGAAGCATCCGGATGATCCGGCATGGTTGTTTGACCCGGACACGATGAAACCGCGCGTGAACAACCCCGGCTGGGTGCAGGCCATTCAGGATGTGATGGACCTGATCGCCACCGAAGGCGCCTATCCGGCGGACCAGATCAACGCCGACCCGGGCACGACCGCCTTCAGCCAGTTCCTGGCGGGCACGGGGTCGATGCTGATGTGGTGGGGCGATGTGGGCTCATCCGCGCGCACCTCTGACGGGTCGGTTGTGGGCGATGTCGTGGGCTTTGGCATCAACCCCGGTTCCGAACGCCGCTACAACGCGGCCGCTGGCGCATGGGAAGAAACCGCCAACGAGGCACCGCTGATGGCCTATATCGGCTGGGGCATCTATGTCACCAACCGCGTGTCGGGCGATGAGAAAAAGCGCAAGGCGGCATGGTCGGCGGCAGCGCATCTGGGGGGCAAGGATCTGTCCTTGTGGACGGCGGCCTATCCCTCAGGCTTCCAGCCCTATCGCAACAGCCACTTCGATTATGCGGAATGGGAAGCGGCAGGGTACGACCGGGCCTATATCGAGGATTATCTGGGATCGAACGCCGACAGCTATAACCACCCGAATGCGGCGATCGAACCGCGAATTCCCGGCATCTTCCAGTATTACTCGGTCGCCGAGGATGAACTGGCCAAGGGCTTTGCCGGGCAATACGCATCGGCACAGGAAACCGCAGATGCGATTGCGGCGGCCTGGGAAAAGATCACCGATCAGATCGGCCGTGACAGCCAGATTGCGCTTTACAAAGCCTCGCTCGGGATGTGATCCCCGGCAAAGGAACGGAAACGGCAGGCCATTTGGCCTGCCGTTTTCATTGATGCGGTCGTTCAGTGATGTCGGCGGTGCCGTGATGTTGCCTTGCAGGTCGGCCAGCCGCAGGTCACCTTGCTGATACGTCAGCTGGCAGGCCTGCCAGTGCCGCTGCGGCGCCTATCTGCTGCGCATCACTGTCGGCATATCGGCCAGCAGGCGCGAGAACAGCCACGTGCCCTTGATCGCCGAGGTTCTTTCCTTGCGGGCCGACAGATGTTTCATCGGCCAGAACATCCCCGACATCAGCCGCCCCCCCGCAATGGCCGAACGCCGCTCTTTTCGCGCTGACAACAGCTTTGCCCCGAACACATGGCCATGCGACATCGGGCGGTGCGGGTTCGACATGAAATAGGGATGGTCCAGCATGACGGAACCGGCGTTCACAATACTCATGCTTTCGCTGCGGTATTCAGACCCGGGCACACCCACATCCACAGATGGCGTGCGATCCATCACCCGCATCGCATTGCGCGCCGTGCCCATCGGCGCAAAAGGCGCGCGCACGACGACAAGCGTCCGGCCCCCGGTCAGGGCCGCCGCATAGGCCGCCGCAGAGGTGGCGTTGACGGCCGCTGCCTTCATCCGGTCGGCAACCGTGCCCACACCGTCGCTGCCGATGACATCGATCGTGTCCTGATCATGCCCCTTTGCCAGCAGGGCCGAGACGACGCCGCGCGCCGTGGCGGCATCTGCATAAAGTCGCGTGATGATGGTTGTCATGCTTCACCTTGTTGTCATGCACCGCAAGACTGCGGCAGGTTTCATCGATCAGGCCTTGTGCAGGGCGGCGCGGCGCACCTGCGTTTCCGACAAGATAGGCGTGCCCGCGGGCTTGACCAGACCCACTGCCGCGCCAATCGGCCCCGCCTGCCGCAGCGGCCAGGCCACCAGCAGTGCCAATAGCAACAGACCGGCCTCAAGCGCGAAGACCGGCGCATAGGCGCTGGCTGCCGTGGTATCGGTCAGCAGAAGATCGCGGATCACCCCGCCAAGCGCGATGGCAAGGCCCGCCGCCGTGGTCTGCACGGCACCCCATGCGCCAAGGGCGAGGCCGATCTGATCGCGCGGGGCGGCGCGCATTGTCGCCGTCAAGGTGCCGTGGCCAAACAGCCCGGCGCCAAATCCCGCCAGCAGCGTTGCGATCACCAGCAGTGGCGTGGCGGTCATTCCGGCGGCCACGATCATCAGCAGAAAAGCCGGGGCGCCCAGCACCGCCCCCAGCAGCGCCATGCTGACCGGGGCGGCCCCGCGCTGCAACCAGACCGAGGCCAGCGCAAAGCCAAGCAGGCTGCCACTGGCCAGAACAACCGTCAGCCGCGTGGTTTCAGCGACCGACATGGCCAGCACCTGCCCACCAAAGGGTTCCAGCAGCACATCCGCCATGCCGAAACCGGCCGTCCCCAGGGCAATCACGGCCAGAAGGCGGATCATGCCGGGGCGCGCAGACAGCCGCCCCCAGGCCTGCAGGAACGGCATGTCGGTGCGGGGCGCTGCGGCGCGCGTCCGGTCGCGCGCCTCTTGCTTCCAGATGGCAATGCCGTTCAGAAGGATGGTCACCACGGCACAGCCCTGAATGACCTGAATCAACCGGCCCGGTGTGTAGTTTTCCAGCAGCGCGCCAAAGACAAAGGCGCTGATGATCATGCCGACCAGCAGCATGACATACATCAGCCCCACCACCTTTGGCTGGTCTTCCTCGGGCACAAGGTCCGTGGCCAGCGCAAGGCCCACGGTCTGCACGATATGCACCCCCGCCCCCACCAGCAGAAACGCCAAAGCCGCCGCCGAAAGGCCGATCCAGCGCGGGGCATCGGCCGCCTGATCATAACCGGACAGAACAAGCAGCGCGAAGGGCATGATGGCAAAGCCGCCAAACTGCAGCATCGTGCCCTTGAAGATGAAAGGCGCGCGGCGCAATCCAAGGGCGGATCGGAACGTATCGGATTTATAGCCGATCAGCGCACGGAACGGCGCAAACACCAGCGGCAAGGCCAGCATGATGGCGACCAGCGTGGCAGGCACGCGCAATTCGACGATCATCACGCGGTTCAATGTGCCCACAAGCAAGACCAGCGCCATGCCGACGGTCACCTGAAACAGCGACAGCCGCAGCAGACGCGACAAGGGCACAGTGTCCGACGCAACATCGGCAAAGGGCAGAAAGCGCGGGCCAACCTGCGCGATCTTTCCAAGGGCAAAGCGGCGATAGTCGAACATCCGCTGCGGTCCAGGTTGAAGAAAGGGCCTGTGGCCCGGATGGCGCAGGGCCCGCTGGCTGCAATGCAGCAGCGGGCCCGCTGGTTTCATTGCCTCCCGACAGGCGGGCGGCCTGCGCCGACGGGCGCTTTATTCAAGTGCGGCAAGGCTGTCTTGCGGCTGCAGAATGGCGCGGGCCGTGGTGCCATCGGGCATCAGGACCAGCACTTCCTGTGCGCCGGGTGTCACGAAGGCTGCCTGTGCAGGGGCCACCTCGGCCGGCATTTCCAGCGCGGCGGTGCCACCGGCAATCGGCTTGCCTTTCAGAAAGTCAGACACCCAGGTGGTGTTGCTGAGAACGGCCACATGCACGGCGAAAGAGCCGATTGCCACAGCCGAAAGGAACAGCGGCACGCCAACTGTCGGTTTGACCACAAGCCACATTTTTGCGTTGTTCATGATTCCCTCCTCCTTAGCCGAGCCACGGCGTGGTCACGGCGACCAGCAGATGGGCGATCAACGCAATCACGCCAAAGACGCGTGTTCCGTCGATCAGATAGCTGTGCACTTCTTCGGCTTCCGCCAGGGTCAGGCCAGTCGGCCAGACTTTGTTAGGATCGTTGGACATGATTGTTCCCTTCGCCCGACCGTCGTCGCATTTGATGTTGCCGGCGGGTTGACGACATTTCGCCCGTCCGGAACCATGACCCTGCAGGAACCCCTGTCGCAGGTCTTCGCAGTGACAATATGTCACACCCCTTGCGGCAACGCAATGCCGGATTGCGTCAATCTGCCGCACCCTTGTGACCACAGCCGCGCAGCCGTCCAACCCGTTGATTTCATACCTGTTTGCAGAAACGGTCTTTGCCCCGCCGACACCTGCGCCCCATCGGATGTCGCACGGCCTGTCGCCAGGGGGTGCGACACTGACGCAGGCGGACTGCGACATTTGGCGATGATTCTGCGCAGGGATGGTCCATGCGAATTGCGCTAGGCAGGCCGCACAGGCCCAGCTAACATGTCAGCCATGAGCACTGGCGATCTTCTGCATGTCGTGACCAACGACAATATTCCCGAAGCCCGCCGCAGGCTGGGCCGGGGCCTGATCTGGGGCAGCGCGGGCCTTTTGCTACTGGTGGCCACATTGCAGACCCTGCAGGTGCTGGGCTGGCGCGACTTTGGTTTTGCGAACTGGCGGCCCACGCTTTACGCCTATGTCGGCTGGGCCATAGCACTGTGCTGGGCGCAGGTGCTGATCCGGGGTGAGGCGGGCAAGCGCGTGCTCTTCGTGCTGCCTGCTGCCCTGTTCGTCATCTCGCTGACCGTGTTCCCCTTGCTGTTTGGCTTGCTGATCGCCTTTTCCGATTGGAACCTGTCCAGCCCGGACGGGCGCACATTCAACGGGCTCGACAATGTCCGCCAGATGTGGGCCGACCCGTTCTACTGGAACGCCATGCTGAACATGGTCTGGTATACGCTGGCCATCATCGTCGAATATGCCATCGCCTTTGGCCTTGCCTTGATGCTGAACGCGCAGATCCGCGCGCGCAAATTCTTTCGCGTGGCGTTCCTTTTGCCCCTGATGCTGTCGCCCGTGGCCGTGTCATGGATGATCGGCAAATCCATGCTCGAGGTGCGCTTTGGCCCGATCTCGCGCCTTGCGCGCTGGCTGGGCTGGGAAAACCCGGCCTTCTTCGGATCGCCCGAAATGGCCAAGCTGACGATCATGCTGATGGATGCCTGGACGTTCATCCCCTTCATGATGATCATGATTCTGGCAGGCCTGCAGGCCATCCCGAAAGAGCTGACCGAGGCCGCGCGCGTGGACGGCGCAACCGGCTGGAAAGCCTTTTGGGAAATCACTTTCCCCTTGATGCTGCCCGTGTCGATCACGGCCATCCTGATCCGCATCATCTTTAAGCTGAAGCTGGCGGATATTGTCATCAACGTGACCGCAGGCGGGCCGGGGGGGGCCACGGATACGGTGACCAGCTTCATCTTCCGCGAATACCGTGACCGGTCGAACGTCGGCTACGGCACGCTGCTGGCCATGGTCTACCTTGTGGCCATCATCATCTTCATGACCGTGCTGATGAAATTTGCCGACCGTTATGCAAGGCCGCGCACATGACCGCCCAGATTTTCCATGACAGCGCAGCAGACCTTGCGCCACGGCGCAGCGCCTATCTGGGCCGCCTTGGCATTTACAGCGTCCTGATCATCTGGGCCTTTATCTGCCTGTTCCCGATCTATTGGACGGCCACGACCAGCTTCAAGATCGCGCCCAATGTCATGCAAGGCGCGATGATCCCCTGGGTGGATTATACGCCAGACTGGAAGGGCTGGCGCGCAATCGGCCTGTCACCCGACACGATCGGGCGTGACAGCACGGTGCGCGATGAATTTCTCAAGCGTTTTGGCAATTCGGCGATCATCGCGCTTTCGGCCTCGGTGCTGGCGGTGGCACTGGGCACGCTTGCGGCCTATGGCCTGTCGCGGTTCAGCTACAAATGGGCCTGGATGAAGAACAACGACATTTCGTTCTTCTTCCTCAGCCAGTTGATCCTGCCGCCCGTCGTGCTCGCCCTGCCGTTTCTGGTGCTGTACCGCGAGGTTGACCTGCTGGACAGCCGGATAGGCCTGATTTTGCTTTATGCGCTGTCGGTGCTGCCGATTGTGATCTGGATCATGAAAGACCAGTTCGCGGGCATCCCGATGGAACTGGAAGAGGCGGCTTTGGTGGATGGCCTTAGCATCTGGGGGGCGTTCCTGACGATCATCCTGCCGATTGCGCTGCCGGGCATGGTGGCGGCGTTCATCCTGTCACTGGTTCTGACGTGGAATGAATATTTCTTTGCGGCGCTGCTGACATCAACACATGCGACAACGCTGCCGGTGATGGTGGCGAGCCAGACGGGCAGTCAGGGGATTTCGTGGTGGTCAATGGCGGCGATCAGCTTTGCGGCGATCCTGCCGCTGATCGTGATCGGGATCGTGCTGGAACGCTATATCATCAAGGGGATGGCGGCGGGGGCGGTGAAGTGAGGCGCAACCACGATTTTTCGACGAAAAATCGCGCATGCTGAAAGGGATCGACCCGCGTCTGACGGCGGATGTGCTGCATGTGTTGATGCGCATGGGGCATGGCGATGATCTGGTGATCTGCGATGTGAATCATCCGGCGGCGACGATTTCGGCGGCGACAACCTACGGTCGGCTATTGGACATGGCGGGGTGCGATATTCCGGGGGCTGTGGAGGCGGTTCTGAGCCTGTTGCCGCTGGACAGTTTCGTACCGGCCCCTGTCACGCGGATGCAGGTGGTGGGTGATCCGGGCGGTGTGGTGCCGGTTTTCGGGCTGGTGCAGGCGGTGCTGGACCGGGCCGAAGGGCGGGCGGTGGCGATGCAGGCGGTCGAGCGGTTTGCGTTTTATGCGGCGGCGAAGGCGGCTTTTGCGATCATCCGCACGTCTGATCCGGGGCCTTATGGCTGCTTTATCCTGAAAAAGGGCGTGGTTGATCTGCCGCGCAGGTAAGGTGCCTGCGGCGCGGATATTTGTGCGACATTGAAAGGGCTTAGCCGAGAGCGTGGGCGATGTCGCGGGTTTGCGTGTAGAGCGCGCGCCAGAGGGGGTATTGCTTTTGGTATGCGGGGCTTGCGTCGGGTGTCACGATCCGTGCGGGCGGGTTCCAGAGGTTAATGTCGGCGGGTTGGGCAGTGCCCACGGCGCAGGCAGCAAGGAAGGCATCGCCATAGCTTGCGCCCATGGTCTTTTTGCAGACGGTCTGGGGAAGGTTGGTCAGGTCTGACGTGGCCTGCAGCCAGACCGCGTTCTTTGTGCCCCCGCCGACAGCAAGGATGCGCGTGGGCGCGGCATCGGCGGCGGCGTAGGTTTCGGTGATATGGGCGGTGGCGCTGGCGATGCCTTCAAGGGCCGCGCGGAACATATCACCGCGCGTATGGGTCAGGTTCAGGCCAAAGAAGGCGCCCTTGGCGAGTGGATCATGCAAAGGGGTACGCTCGCCGCTGAAATAGGGCAGGCACAAAAGGCCGTTGGCGCCCTTGGGGCTGGATGCTGCTTCGGCGGCGAGGGTGGCGAAATCGGTGTCCTTGGCGAGGGTGTTGCGGAACCAATGGGTCAGCGTGCCGGATGTCGCAAGGCCCGCCATGCTGGCATGCGTGCCGGGCGAGAGCCATGGGGCATACCACAGGGCAGGGTCGCGCACGCGGGCGGCGGTGACCTGAATGATGAAGATGGTCGAGCCATACATGACCATCATGTCACCGGGGGCGGAAACGCCCACGCTGACGGCCTCGGCCGCAGCATCGATGGTGCCAATGGTTACGGGTGTGCCCACGGCGAGGCCGGTCTCGGCGGCGGCGCGGGCGGTGACGTGGCCGGCAATATCGGTTGCCCAGCCAAGGCGCGGCAGCATCGTCAGCGGCAGGATAGGCGAAAGGGCATCGGTCCAGTCCAGCCGCGTCACATCATACAAAGGGCTGAAATTGGCGGCAGTGTAATGGTCCATGGTATATTGGCCCGTCAGCTTCCATGTGAGGTAGCTGGTGGCGGACAGGATTTTTTCGGTGCGCGCGAACAGGTCGGGGTGATTGCGTTTCAGCCACAGGATTTTCGGGCCAACGGATTGCGAGGTCAGCGCGTTGCCGCAGCGGTCAAGGATCACATCCGCGCCGATTTCGGCGTTCAAAAGGGCGATTTCTTCGGTGGCGCGGGTATCAACGCCGTAAAGCACAGCGTTCATCAGGGGTGCTCCGGCAGCATCCACGGGCAGCATGCAGGGGCCAATGGCAGAGGTGGCGATGCAAGCGATTTCTTCCGATTTTATCTGAGATTCGGCCAGCAAGGCTTTGGTAATGCGTACAAAATCGCCCCACCAATCGCGTTCCGCATCATGTTCGGCCCAACCGGGGCGCGGTACGATCATCTGGTGCGGATGGCTGGCCATGGCGATGATCGCGCCCGTTGCATCGACCAGAACGCCCTTGGATTCATAAGTGCCGATGTCGACGCCGAGGGTATAGGTCATAGCCTGTCAAGCCGAAAGCCGGGGGTGATGCGCAAAACTGCGGCCTCCAGCAGATCTGTGAGGGCGGAAAGATCAGCCAGATCAACCACTTCCAGCGCGGAATGCGTGTAACGCAAGGGAAAGCCCACATCAAGGCAAGCCACCCCTTCCTGGCCCATGAACTGGATATACGACAGGTCGGTCAGCGCGCCGGTATGCGCCGAACGTTGCAGCGGCAGGCCTTTGGCCAGTGCCGTCTGCTCCATCAGGTGCACAAGTGCCGGGTGAGGGATCACACCATTCAACGTGCCGCGCCCGTGAAAGGAATACAGGCTGATGCCCGGCCCGCCACCCAGCGTCACATCACCGCGCGTGGCCATATCTGGCGTGTCGCAGGCCAACAGCAGATCGATTTGCAGGGCGATGTCGGGCGCTGTGGCCGTGGCCGCAGGCAGCACGCCGCGCAGGTTGAATTCCTCTTGCACCGACCAGACCAGATGCACAGTCGGACCACCTGCGTGCGCGGCCAGTCGCTGTGCCAGCGCCAGCAGAACCGCACAACCCGCACGGTCATCAATGCTGGTGCCGGCCATGCGCCCGCCTGCCAGATCAAAGACGCGCGGCATGTAAACCACTGGCGTGCCCACATTCACGCCCGCCGCCAAGGCCATGTCCCGGCTGGAAAATCCGGCATCGACGCAAAGCTCGGCATAGGGCAGCACCCGGTACTTTTCATCCGGCCCTGTTGCATGGTGGCTTTTGTTGGCAATCACCCCCGGCACGTCGCCCCGCGGCGTACACAGCACCACCGCCTGCGCTGCCAGGGCGCGTTCCGGCACACCGCCCAGGCGTTCCAACCGGATCAGCCCATCCGCTTCGATCTTTCGCACGATGAACCCCAGCTGATCCATATGCGTGAAGATCAGCACCGAAGGGGCCGCCGGATTACCCGCAATGGTGCAGGTCACATTGCCCAACCGGTCCGTCCGGTGCGTCAGGCCCATGCGGTCCAGATGCCCGCGCACCGCCCCCGCTACCCGTTCCTCATAGCCCGATAGGCCGGGAATCAACATCAGTTCGGTCAACAGATCCTTCATCGTGCGGCCCTGACCTTGTCCATGAAATCTGCCGCGCGCGCAGGGTCTACCGCCGCCCAGGTATCACCGCCGACCTTGAGCGCCGACCCCACGATGCAGCCATCCGCCACCGCCAGAACATCCGCCACGGTTGCATGCTTCACCCCCGTATTGGCCAGCACCGGCGTATCTGGCAGCACGCGCTTGACCGCCTCCAGATCCTCCATCCGCGCGGCCTCTCCGGTGATGGCACCCGACGCGGGTCAAGCGATCCTGCGAACTCTGCACTCACATTGTACAAAACCGCCGCGTCCCCTGCCCCCAGCCGCGATTGGTAGCGCCGCGCCGCGCCGGCATCGGGCGACCAGATACCCATATCGCTGGCATAAGTGCCCGTAAAAATCTCGCGCACGAAACTTGCCCCCGTGGCCGCGCACAGCGCCATCGTCGCCATCGGATCCCACAGCACATTCACGCCAAAGGGCACG
>JALOSO010000077.1 GCA_025458385.1 Paracoccaceae bacterium
CACGCGAAAGGCGGCGCCGCCCTGCCCCGGCAGATAGCTGACACTGCCGCGCAGATTGCCCATCACCTCGCGGCAGATCGCAAGGCCAAGCCCCGCCCCACCGGCCCGCGTCTGGTCACTGAGGCGCGCAAACTTTTCGAAGATCAGGCCCTGCGCCTCTTTCGGAATGCCGGTGCCGTTGTCGATGAAATCCACCTGCACCCGGCCGGCCCTGGCCCGCACCTCGATCCGCAATTCGGGGTTTGCGGCATCGCAATACTTGCGGGCATTGCTGATCAGGTTGATGAAAACCTGCACCAGACGGTCTGTGTCGGTCTGCACGAAGATGCCTTCGCGCGTCCTGTCCCGCTGGATGACAAGATCGCGGTTCTTGCCTTCATGGCGCGACGCCTCGACCGCGCGGTCGATCAGGTCACTGATGCGCCCCGATGTCACGGTCAGCGAAACGCTGCCGTTTTCCAGAACGCCCAGATCAAGCAGATCATTCAGCAGGCGCGTCAGGCGGATCGCCTCTTCCTGAATGACCTTGCCGGATTGCATGACCATGGCCGGGGGCACATCCGGTTCCGTCAGGATTTCGGAAAAGGCGCGGATCGAGGTCATCGGCGTGCGCAATTCGTGGCTGATCTGGCTGAGAAAGGCATCTTTCTGGACCGACAGCTGTGTCAGCTTTTCATTGGCATTGCGCAGGGCACGCGCAACGCGGGTCAGTTCTTCCTGCTGTGCCTCAAGCCGGTTCTGGTTTTCGATCATTGCGGCGGTTTCGTTGGCCATGGCCATCAGATCATCCACGGTGACGGTGGCCCGGCCGGTCAGATCGGCGATCATCGCATGGGCGGCGGCGGCCCCGATGACCCCGGCAAGCTGCCGTTCCAGCCGCCCGATGAATTTCGGCGTCGGTTCCGGCAAAAGGCCGTCCTTGCCCTGATCGCGGGCCTCGGCCTCGAACAGCAGTTGCGCGTCCTCTTCGCCCAGAATGCGCTGCGCCAGCACCAGCAGCGCCTCGGCATCGGCCTGCCCCTTGATCCAGGCCTGCGGGCCCGGGGCCTGATCATTGTCAAAGATGTTGACAAAGGCCGCCCCTTGCATGCGTTCGACGGGGCCCGGAAAGGTCAGCAGCGACACGATGCAAAATCCGGCAAGGTTCAGGGTCAGCGACCAGAACAGGGCATGCACAAGCGGATCAAGCCCGGAAATGCCGAACAGCGCCTGCGGGCGCAGCCAGCCAAGGCCGAAGGGGCCGTCGCTGATCACGGCCTCGGCCAGAACCGCCCCGGCACCGAAGGACGGCAAAAGCAGCGTCCAGACCCAGACGGCCGTCCCAAGGGCAAGGCCGATGGCCGCGCCGGTCCGGGTGGCGCCGCGCCAGAAAATGCCCCCCAGCAGGGCGGGCATGAACTGGGCCACGCCGACAAAGGCGATCAGGCCCATGGCGGCAAGTGTGGCGCCACCGCCTGACAGGCGGTAATAGCCGTAGCCAAGCGCCAGAACCCCCATGATGGCCAGCCGCCGCGACAACAGCACCAGCCGCCGCACATCGCCAGATTGCGCACGCCCGGGGGCCATGCGCAGCCAGAGCGGCACGATCACATGGTTCGACACCATGGTGGACAGGGCAATGGTCTCGACGATGACCATCGAGGTGGCCGAACTGAATCCACCCAGAAAGGCAAGCATGGCAAGTCCGCCCTGCCCCTGATCAAGCGGCAGGGTCAGCACGAACATGTCGGGGTTGGCCCCGGCGGGCATCAGGTTCATGCCGACCACGGCGATGGGCACGATAAACAGGCTCATCGCGAACAGATAGGCGGGAAAGGCCCAGCTGGCCGGGCCAAGCTGCGCCTCGTCGGTGTTTTCGACGACCAGCACCTGAAACATGCGCGGCAGGCAGATCACGGCCATGGCGGCGGTCAGCGTCAGGCCGGCCCAGCGCCCCGGCTGCAGATCCCAATTGGCAAGGTCCGAGGTTTCGATCTGCGCCAGCATGGGCGCGATCCCCCCGGCAAGCCCCCAGACGACAAAGACCCCGACGGCCAGCAGGGCCAGCAGTTTGACCACGGCCTCGACAGCGATGGCCATGACAACGCCGGGGTGCTGTTCGCGGGCATCCAGCCGCCGGGTGCCGAACAGGATGGTAAAAAGCGCAAGGCCGCCGGCCACCCAGGCGGCCGTGGCCCCGCCGACGGCCGTCGGGGTTGCCTCGGCAAACACGCCAAAGGACAGGGTCACGGATTGCAGCTGCAGCGCGATGTAGGGGGTGGCGGCCAGCACGGCGATCACGGTGACCATGGCCCCCAGCAGGTTTGATTTGCCAAAGCGCGACGAGATCAGGTCCGCGATCGAGGTGATCTGGTTTTCACGGCCAATGCGGACAAGTTTGCGCAGCAGCCACCACCAGCCGACAAAGACAAGGGTGGGGCCAAGATAGATGGTCAGATATTCAAGGCCAGACCGCGCGGCATAGCCGACAGCGCCGTAAAACGTCCAGGCGGTGCAATAGATCGACAGCGACAGCGTATAGATCCAGGGGCTGCGCAGCCAGCGCGCACCACCGCGCGAGGCCGAGCGTTCGGCCAGAAAGGCCACGGCAAACAGCAGGGTGACATAGGCAAAGCAGGACAGGACCAGCAGGTTGAACGGCATGGTCAGCCCTTTTCCCCGCGATCTGCCGGCGCCGGATGCGTTGCGGCGGCGGCGGCATTGTGTACGGACGCCGCTGCAGGGGGAGCAGGGGGTGCAGGGCGGGCCTCGCGCCGGCCCGCCGCCGTCAGGCCGCGCGACATCAGGGCGGCGACGGCAATCAGCAGCATCCAGACCACGAAAAGATACATGCCGTCACCCGCCGTCGACCGGGGCTGGCCCGCGATGCCGGGATCCCAGAACACGGGCAACAGGATCAGCAGCAGGCCCAGCACCGGCAACATCCGCGCGGCGTCGCCCATCCGCCGCTGGCGATAGCTGCGGCGTTCCAGAAACAGGGGGTCACGCGGGCGCCTCATGCCTGCACCATGGCACGCAGACGGGCCGTGATTTCCGTGTTCGAAAACGGCTTTGTCATGAAACTGGTGACACCTGCACGTTCCGCGGCCTCGCGGTCGCGCCCCTGCCCCTTGGCCGTCAGCATCATCACCGGCAGATCGACCGTTTCGGGCCGCGCGCGCAAAGCGGCCAGCACATCAAGGCCGCTTGCACCGGGCAGCATCAGATCCAGCACCACAACGTCAGGCCGCCCGGCAAGGATTGCGGCAACCGCCGTTGCACCATCGGCATGGGCCGTCACCTGCCAGCCATCACGCCCCAGAATAAAGCGCAGCGCTTCGGTGATGTTCGGCTCGTCCTCGATCAACATCACATGCCCGGTCGTCATGGCTGCGCCCCCCTTTTCAGCCTGCGCCCCCCTTTCAGACCAGTGACGCGCCGGATCAGCATGCCGCAGGACAAGCCCGGCTGTCAAAGCCTGCCATGATATTGCCCGCGCCCGGCCCTGCGACCGATCCGTCACCGGCCAGCGCCCCCCCCCACCCGATCTAGTCGCCGATGCGACCGGTCAGGGTTGACGGTTCGCGCCGCAGGCTGCACCCCGAAACCGGGCAGATCCGGCAGGTTGGCCCGACCACCATCTGTGCCGGGGGGCCGGATGGCGCGGGCAGGATCAGCATGGCGGCCTCGCGCCGTTCGGGGACGCCGAAGCCTTGCGGCAAATGCACCTGACAAAACGCCCGCAACAGGAAACGCGGTGCAGGCTGGGTTGCGCCCTCGGCAATCGCCTCGACGGCCTGCATCGGGCGGCCAAGTGCCGTATACAGCGGCCAGAGGCTGCACCCGGCCCCGGCCCGCGGCAAGGCAAAACCCGGCACCGGGCGGCGAAAGGTCATCGCCCCTGCGCCGTCACACATCACCAGACCAACCTGCACGTCAGGCAGGCCAGCAAGCCTGCGGCAGGCGGCAATGACATCGACACCAAATTCGCGCGCCAGCCGGACCGGGTCTGGCCCGTGCGACTGCAGCGCTTGCTGGATGGCCGCCAGCGGCATGCTGGCCGCATCGCGCACGGCCGCTTGCGCAAAGGCCTGCGCCAAGTCGCGGGCGGCGGCGCTGGCCAGCGCGGCAATGCCTGCGGTATCGATATCGCCGTCCTCGGCCTCGGCCAGATGCCAATCCCGCGCGGCAAGCCAGGCGGCAACCTCATCCTGCGGCGTCATGGCCGTGACAGGCCCCTCTTGCTGCGCACCGTCCAGATAGGCCACCAGCGCCTGCGCCCCCCCGGCCAGCCGTTCACTTTCAGCGGCCAGCGTCTGATGAAAGCGGCTGCGCGTGGGGGCGTCGATATCTGCGGTTTCCGCAAGGATCCCGGCGGTTGCCCGCACGGCAGTTGCCGCCGACAGCATGTCATGCAGCGTGGCCGACAGGTGCGGGTCATGGCTGATACGATCATTCAACGCGGCCACAGCGCGCTCCAACCCCGCCGCGCGCTGCGCCTGCGCCACCAGAACATCCGCCCAGGCCGGAAAGCGCGCCACGAATTCCTGCACTTGCCCGGCGTCTGCGCCCACGCTGGCGGCGGCCTGCCGCAATTCATCCGCAAGGCCCCCGTCCGTTGCCGCCAGATCATCGGCGGCAAAACCCAGCACGTCCCCCAGACGCCCCAGCACATCGCCTGCAACCGCACGGCGGTTGAACTCGATCAGGTTCAGATAGGCCGCCGAGATTCCTGCTGCGGCCGCAACCTCGCCTTGCTTTCGCCCCAAGGCAAGCCTGCGTTCCCGCAACCTTGTGCCCAACAACAGTTTCATCGCACTGCCCCCGCCTGTAAATTCCTTTACAGGGCACACTGGCCCAAAACCAATGAAAAAGGGCGCGGCCAGCCTGACCGCGCCCCATTCTTTACAAAGCCTTGCTTAGTTCGCCAGCGCCTTGTCCGTGATGGCACTTGTCCAGGCCCCCGTCGGTGCCGCCGTGATCACCGGGTCAGAGCCGCCCGCCAGCAGTGTCGCCACCGTACGCTCTGCCGCTGCCACATCGAGGGCCCCGTTGGACCCCGCCGTCAGCTTGGCTACTTCGCCCATCATGCGCTTCTGATGCTCTTCCGTCTGCGCGCCCGTCTCATCGTTTTCCAGCACGATCATCGCGGCTTCATCTGGGTTCGCCTCGGCATATTTCCAGCCTTGCATCGACGCCCGCACAAAGCGCACCATCTTGTCCTCGAACGCCGGGTCCGCCAGATTTTCCTCCAGCACGTAAAGCCCGTCTTCCAGCGTCGCCACGCCCTGCTCTTCGTACTTGAACGTCACCAGCTGTTCCGGCGTGATGCCCGCATCAATCACCTGCCAGTATTCGTTATACGTCATGGTTGACACGCACGCCGCCTGCTTTTGCAACAGCGGGTCCACGTTGAAACCCTGCTTCAGCACCGTCACACCGCCAGCCGACCCATCCGTCGCAAGGCCCAGCGTGCTCATCCAGCTGAGGAACGGGTATTCATTGCCAAAGAACCACACGCCCAACGTCTTGTCCGCGAAATCCGCCGGTGACGTGATGCCCGTTTCCGCGAGGCACGTCAGCATCAGACCCGAGCTTGCGAAAGGCTGCGCGATGTTCACCAAGGGCAGGCCCTTTTCGCGTGCCGCAAGTGCCGCCGGCATCCACTCCACCACCACATCAGCGCCGCCGCCCGCAATCACCTGTGTCGGTGCAATGTCAGGCCCCCCCGGCAGGATCGTCACGCTCAGGCCCTCGGCCTCATAGAACCCCTTCGCCTGCGCCACGTAATAGCCCGCAAACTGCGCCTGCGTGACCCATTTCAGCTGCAGCGTCACCTCATCCTGCGCCTGCGCCCCTGTCGCCATCAGCCCCAGCAGCGCCGCCGTCATGAACTTTTTCATCGTCGTCTCCCTTGTTGTTCCCCGTGCAAGCCTTTGGGGATGGTTTTTAATTCCTCTGTGACGGGTGCCAGAACGTCACCCGCCGTTCGATCAGCGCAATCGCCCCGTAAAACAGCGATCCCGCCAAAGCCGCCACCGCAATCACAGCCCAGACCATATCAAGGCCCAGCTGCCCCACCTCGGTCGAGATGCGAAAACCCATGCCGTAAATCGGACTGCCAAAGAATTCAGCAACAATTGCCCCGATCAGCGCCAGAGTCGATGCAATTTTAAGCCCGTTGAACAAAAACGGCATCGCTGCGGGCAAGCGCAGCTTCACCAGCGTCTGCCAGTAAGACGCCGCATAAGTCTCCATCAGATCGCGCTGCATCCGGTCTGTCGCCGCCAACCCCGCCACCATGTTCACCAGCACCGGAAAGAACACCATGATCACCACAACCGCCGCCTTGCTTTCCCAGCCAAAGCCGAACCACATGACCATGATCGGTGCGATCCCCACAATCGGCAGCGCGGCCACGAAATTGCAGATAGGTAACAGACCGTCCCGAAAGAACGGCCATCTGTCGATCAGCAATGTTACCAGAAAGGCCGCCGAACATCCGATAAAGAAGCCTGTCAGGGCACCTTTCACAAAGGTTGCAACAACGTCGACCCAAAGCACAGCGAAGCTGCGTGCAAGTGCTGCCCCAATCGCACTTGGCGGCGGCAGGATCACCGGCGAAACCTCAAGGCCCCGGACCAGCCCTTCCCAGACCACCAGCAGCGTCACCCCGAACAGCGCCGGCACAACCGCCCGCGCCGGGCCTTGCAACGACAGGCGCGCCAGCCGCACATTCAGCCACCACGCCACCGCCCAGAATGCCAGCGCACCGATCACCCAGATCATGCCACCACCCCCATCCGCCGCCGCAACACCCGCTCCAGCCAGCCCACTAGCACAATCAGCAGCCCCGCCAATATCGCCGCCGCAAACAAAGCCGCCCACATATCCAAAGGCCGCCCGAACTGGCTGCCCACCAGCATCCGCGCGCCAAGTCCCTCCGTCGCCCCCGATGGCAATTCCCCCACAATCGCCCCCACCAAGGCCGCCGCAATCGCCACCTTCAGGCTCGCAAAGAAATAGGGCATCGAGGACGGCAACCGCAGCTTCAGAAAATTCTGCAAACCGCTCGCATTATAGGTGGCCAGCAGATCAAGCTGCATCGCATCCGGGCTGCGCAGCCCCTTGACCATGCCCACCAGCACCGGGAAAAAGCTCAGATAACAGGCAATGATGCCCTTCGGGATCATCTTGCCCTCTATGCCCGCCTGACTGGCCATCACGATGATCATCGGTGCCAGCGCCACAATCGGCACCGTCTGGCTGATGATCGCCCAAGGCATCACCGATTTTTCCATCGTGCGGCTGTACACAATCGCCACCGCCAGCCCCACGCCAAGCGCAATCCCCAAGCCAAAGCCCAACAGCGTCGCCTGCAGCGTCTTGAACGCGTGATAGACAAGACTGCGCTTGGACGTCACCGCTTGCCCCGCTACCCCGTCCCACAACTCTGCCGCCACCTGATGCGGCGGCGGCAGCAAGGGCCGGTCCTGCGCCATGGTCTGCGGTACAACTTCCGCAAAGGTCACCACCGTGCCCGCGCGATCGGCCTGATCATACACCCACTGCGCATTCAGCCAGACCGCGCCCGCATACCAGATCACCGCAATGATCCCCAGCACCACGGTCACCGGCAAGGCCCGCAACATCACGCCGCCCCTTTCAATGTCGCACAAATATCCACGCCGCAACGCCCGGCCAAACACCACCACGATTTTTCGACGAAAAATCGTGCCCTTCCCTGCCCCCTGATTTTTCGTAGAAAAATCGTGGCGCTCATCCCTTTGCCCCCGCAGGCCATGCAATCATCGCTACCGCCACACAGCCAAGCGCCATCCCCGCCAGCTGCAACCCCGTCGGCCTCTCGCCAAACACGAAAATCGCCATCACCGTAATCGCCACCAGCTGAAAGATCGCCGACAGCGCAATCGCCAACCCCAAGCCATTCGCCCGCATCACCTGTACCATCAGCCAGTTGCCCAGACAGAACAGCATCAGCGCCCCCACCAGCACCGGCACCCCGCCCTTCACCGCATAGGTCTTCAGCACCGCATTCGCCGCCACGAACACCGCCGTCGCCGCCCCCAGCCACATGAAGGACAGCGCGTTCATGCCAAACACTCCGCCGCGCACATCGTGTGGCCCATTGCTGGCCCAAAGCCAGCCCATTGCTGGCCCGTCAACCTATTCTTCATGATGCCCCGCCCTCAGTCCCTCGCGCACCCGGTGTGCGATGTCGATAAACGCCTGACTGTCGCGAATGTCCAAGGGCCGCTCGCGCGGCAAAGGGCTGTCAATCACATCCGTAATCCGCCCCGGACGCGGTGACATCACCACGATCTTCGTGCTCAGATACACCGCTTCCGGGATCGAATGGGTGACAAAACAGATCGTCTTTTCCGTGCGATTCCAAAGCTTTAACAGCTCCTCATTCAACCGGTCCCGCACAATCTCATCCAGCGCCCCGAACGGCTCATCCATCAACAGGATATCCGCATCAAACGCCAACGCCCGCGCAATACTCGCCCGCTGCTGCATGCCCCCCGACAACTGCCACGGAAACTTGCGCCCAAAGCCCGACAGTTCCACCAATTCCAGCACCCGCTCCACGCGGGCCTCCATATCCGCCTTGGAAAATCCCATGATTTCAAGCGGCAAGCGCACATTCCCCGCAATCGTCCGCCAGGGATAAAGCCCAGCCGCCTGAAACACATAGCCATAGGCCCGCGCCCGCCGCGCGGCATCCGCGCTCATGCCATTCACAGTCAGACTGCCACTTGTTGGCGTCTCCAGGGCCGCAATGCAGCGCAGGAAGGTCGTCTTGCCGCAGCCCGAGGGCCCGATAAAGCTGACAAACTCGCCCTTGCCCACCGTCAGGTTCACATCGCGCAAGGCATGCACCGGCCCGTCCGCCGTCTGGAACGTCAGGTTCAACCCCGCCGCCGCAATCACCGGGGCCTGTGGCCCGCCCGTATCCTTCATGCAGCACCTTTCCGCCGACCCGGCGCTGACGACCGGTCACAATTCCGTAGCAGTTTCATCATCGCCTTGTGAACACCCTTCGCGCTTCCCATCTGCACCGCGAAAGGAGACCGACCATGCACCAGACACTTGCCTTCTCCCCTACACCCGAGGACCTTGAGGAAGGGTATTTCGATCCGGTCGTTCTGACCTTCGCCCCGCCCGCAAGCGATGACGAAGAGAGCGAACCCGGCGAGCCCTGACTTTCCCCGCGGCATGCGCCGTCACACCCCTGTTGCCGGGATACCCGTCCGCTCTACCGGCCTTGGCGCTGTCAGGTCCTTCCACTGGGTCAGTGCACGGTTGATGGCGGGGCGGGCCTCGCGGGCGACGAACTGGCCGTGGCCCTCTTGCGTGCGCACCTCACCATCATGAATCGCGACATGGCCACGGGTCAGGGTATAGCGCGGCAGGCCTTTGACGGTATGGCCTTCAAAGACGTTGTAGTCGATCGACGACTGCTGCTTGCCTGCCGTGATGGTCTTCGACTTCTCCGGATCCCAGACCACGAGGTCCGCATCCGCCCCCACCAGCACCGCGCCCTTCTTCGGATAGCAGTTCAGGATTTTCGCGATATTCGTTGAGGTTACGGCCACGAATTCATTCGGCGTCAGGCGGCCCGTCGCCACGCCATGCGTCCAGAGCATCGGCATCCGGTCCTCCAAGCCCCCCGTCCCGTTCGGGATTTTCGCGAAGTTGCCAAGGCCGAAGCGCTTCTGTTCGGTGGTAAAGGCGCAATGGTCGGTGGCCACGACCGAGAGCGACCCGCTCATCAGCCCGGCCCAAAGGCTGTCCTGATGCTGCTTGTTGCGGAAGGGCGGGCTCATCACCCGCCGCGCGGCGTGGTCCCAGTCGGGGTGGAAGTATTCGCCTTCATCCAGCGTCAGGTGCTGGATCAAAGGTTCACCGTAAACCCGCTTGCCCGCCGCCCGCGCCCGGCGGATCGCCTCATGCGCGTCCTCGCAACTCACGTGCACCACATACAGCGGCACCCCCGCCATATCCGCAATCATGATCGCGCGGTTCGTCGCCTCGCCCTCCACCTGCGGCGGCCGGGAATAGGCGTGGCCCTCCGGCCCGGTGTTCCCCTCCGCCAGCAGCTTCGCCGTCAGCTCCGCCACCACATCGCCATTCTCGGCATGGACCATGGCAAGGCCGCCCACATCCCCTACCCTGCGGAAAGAATTGAACAATTCATCATCATTCACCATCAACGCGCCCTTGTAGGCCATGAAGTGCTTGAAGCTGGTGATCCCCGCCTTGGCGCTGTCTTCGATCCCCTGCCAGACCTTCTCGCCCCACCAGGTGACGGCCATGTGGTAGGAGTAATCGCAGGTCGCCCGCGTGGACTTGTTCGACCACATCTTGGCCGCATCCATCAGGTCCTGCCCCTGCCCCGGCAGGATGAAGTCGACGACCATCGTCGTCCCGCCACTCAGCGCCGCCCGCGTGCCGGACTCAAAGTCATCCGCCGAGTAGGTGCCCATGAAGGGCATCTCCAGATGCGTATGCGGATCGATCCCGCCGGGCATGACATAGCAGCCGGTCGCGTCCAACTCCGTCCCGCCCTTCAGCCCCTGCCCGATCTCGGCGATCACCCCGCCCTCCACCCGCACATCGGCCTTGTAAGAAAGGTCGGCGGTGACAACGGTGCCGTTCTTGATGATGGTCGCCATAGCCTTCTCGCTCCGCATTTTTGGTCCATAAATATCCCGGGGGTCCGGGGGCTGGCCCCCGGCCCGGCCTTTGTCAGGCGACAACCTCCGCCACCTCAAGCACCGCGTGCAGCAGCACATCCGTCCCCGCCGCCGCCCATTCCGGGCTGATCTTCTCCGCCTCGTTGTGCGACAGCCCATCCACGCAGGGGCACATCACCATCACCGTGGGGGCGACGCGGTTGATCCAGCAGGCGTCGTGGCCCGCGCCACTGACGATGTCCATGTGGGAATAGCCCAGCTTTTCCGCCGCTTGCCGGACGATCTTCACAAGACCGGGGTCGAAGGTGACGGGGTCGAAGTGGCCGACGTCCTCGATAGAACAGCCCAAGCCAAGTTCCTTGGCCACCGCATGGGCCGCCCGCATCACCTCGGCCTTCATCGCATCCAGCTTGGCCTGTTCGGGCGACCGGATATCCACCGTGAACACAACCTTGCCCGGTATCACGTTGCGGCTGTTGGGAAAAACCTTCACCTGCCCCACCGCCCCCACGGCGTTGGGCTGGTGGGCCATCGCGATCTGGTGCACGCGTTCGGTGATCCGCGCCATCCCCAGCCCCGCATTCACCCGCATGTTCATCGGCGTGGAGCCGGTATGCGCGTCTTTTCCTGTCAGCGTGATTTCCAGCCACCACAGGCCCTGCCCATGCGTGACCACACCAATCTCGCGGCCTTCAGCCTCGAGGATCGGGCCCTGTTCGATGTGCAGTTCCAGCATCGCATGCATTTTCCGCGCGCCGACCGCCTCATCCCCCACCCAGCCGATCCGCGCCAGTTCCTCGCCAAACACCTTGCCATCAAGGTCGCGGCGCGACTTCGCATAATCCTCGG
Organism: Paracoccaceae bacterium; assembly: GCA_025458385.1. Taxonomy (GTDB): domain Bacteria; phylum Pseudomonadota; class Alphaproteobacteria; order Rhodobacterales; family Rhodobacteraceae; genus JAAFHS01. Next base: position 11,550 of record JALOSO010000077.1, read on the forward strand.
TGTGAATGCCCGCAAACACGCCCGACGCCAGCATGGCGGGGGCAAACCGCGCGCCTTCTTCGTTCGTCCAGTTCGTCACCACGATCGGGTGCTTGGTCTTCACCCCCATGTCGTTCAGCGTGCGCAC
>JALOSO010000313.1 GCA_025458385.1 Paracoccaceae bacterium
AGTCGAACGAGGAGCCTTTGCGAGAGGAGAGCCGCATGGCCGATGACTACATCCCGCCAAAGGTCTGGACCTGGGCGCAGCCCTCGGGCGGCGCCTTCGCCAGCATCAACCGGCCCATCGCGGGGGCCACGCATGACAGGGAGCTGCCGGTCGGGCAGCACCCCTTGCAGCTTTACTCGCTGGCCACCCCGAACGGCGTCAAGGTCACGATCCTGCTGGAGGAACTCCTCGACGCAGGCCATCGCGCCGACTATGACGCCTGGCTGATCGACATCAACAAGGGCGACCAGTTCGGTTCGGGCTTCGTCGCGGTGAACCCGAACTCCAAGATCCCGGCGCTCATGGACCGCGCCACCAGCCAGCGGGTCTTCGAATCCGCCTCGATCATGCTGTACCTGGCCGAGAAGTTCGGCGGCGCCTTCATCCCCAGGGACCCGGGCCGCAGGACCGAGATGTTCAGCTGGCTCTTCTGGCAGATGGGCAGCGCGCCTTTCGTCGGCGGCGGCTTCGGGCATTTCTACGCCTATGCGCCGACCAAGCAGGAATACCCGATCAACCGCTATGCCATGGAAACCAAACGCCAATTGGATGTGCTGAACCAGCATCTGGCCGTGCATGAATGGATGGCGGGTGAATATTCGCTGGCCGATATCGCGATCTATGCCTGGTACGGCAACCTTGTGCTGGGCCGTGCCTATAATGCGGCCGAATTCCTTGATGTGGCCAGCTATACCCACGTTCTGGCATGGGCGCAGCGCATTGATGCCCGCCCCGCTGTAATCCGGGGCCGCAAGGTCAACCGCACATGGGGCGAGCCGCAGGAGCAACTGCCCGAACGCCATTCCGCTGCTGATTTCACATAGGGGCCACAGATGCAAACCGTCACCAAGCTGCCCTCCACCGATGGGCTGACGCCTTCAACTGATATCCTTGACGGCTGGGTCGTCACAGCAGGCAATCCGCAGATGAAGACATGGGCGCTGCATACGTCCAGCGATGGCACGATGGTGTCGGGCATCTGGGAATGCACCAAGGGCAGCCTGCATGCCACCTATACGGCCTATGAATATGTGGTGCTGATTTCCGGGCGCATCACCATCACGCCGGATGGTGGGGTGCCAGTGACCGTGAAGGCAGGCGATGCCTTTGTGGTCGAGAAAGACTTCAAGGGCACGTGGGTAATCGAGGAAGACGTGCGCAAGCACTTTGACTTTGCCAGCTAAAGCATTGAACGTCTGACGCATGGCCTGCGAAACCCTCTGATGGGCCTTCCTGTGGAAGGACCATGGGTTTCGTTGCCTGAAACGCAGAAGGCGTTTCAGGCAAGGGGGGCAGGGCCAGCTCCGACGGCCGCAATCTGCCCGCAGCTGCCCCGGCGGGTGCGCTTGTCGCACCTGCCCTGCGGGGGGCAGGTGCGGGCAGATTTGTCACGGGCCAAATCTGCCAAGAACAGCCAAGGACTTTGGCCAGATAACCCCACACTACCCGCCCGGCCGTTCGGCCCACCCGGCAAATATCTGCTCCAGTGCTACCACGGCATAGTAAAGCACGATCCCCAGCACCGCGAGCGCGATCAGCACGGCGAACATCAGCGGGTAATCCCCGTTGGTTTCGCCCGACTTGAACAGCGCGCCAAGGCCGCGTCCGTGGGGGGGCACGATCTCCACCAGATTGGTGCCGATGAAGGCCAGCGTGACCGATACTTTCAGCGCGCCAAAGAATTCCGGCAGGGTCTTGGGCAGGGCGATCTTTCGGAAGATGGTGAATTTCGAGGCCCCAAGGCTGCGCAGGATATCGCGGTATTCAGGTTCCAGCGTAGACAGGCCGATGCCGACCGACACGGCGATGGGAAAGAACGAGATCAGAAAGGCCATCAGCACCGTGTTGAAGTCATGCTGGCCGATGAAGATCAGCGCGATCACTGGCACCAGCGTGGCCTTGGGCACGGCATTGAAGCCCACCAGCAGCGGATACAGCGCGTCGCGCGCGATCTTTGAAAACCCCATGGCCATGCCCAGCAGGGTGCCGAACAGCACGGCAAGGCACAGGCCCGCCACCGTGCGCCACAGCGTCTGCCAGCCCATTTCCACGAACAGCCCGGCATAGCGCGCGAATGCGGGCGGCAGGTCGGAGGGCGAGGCCATCTTGAAGTTCGGCCAGCCATTGACCCAGACGATGAATTCCCAAAACGCCAGAAAGGCCACGATGGCCGCGACGGGGATTGCGATTTTCTTGACGAGGTCCATCAGTGCACCGCCCCCTCGCGCCCCTGCGCGCGGCGGATTTCATCGCGCAGAAGATGCAGCATCGCCGTCGCCTCGGGCGTATACAGGCTTTCGATCGTGCGGTCGGCGGGCAGGTCCACCCGCAGCACATGCTGCGTGCGCGCAGGACGGCCTGACAGCACGATCACCTGATCGCCCAAGAATACGCTTTCCCGCAGATCATGCGTGATCAGCACGCAGGTAAAGGGTTCCGCCGCGCGCAGATCGCGCATCGTTTGCCACAGGTCTTCGCGCGTGAAGGCATCCAGCGCGCCAAAGGGTTCGTCCATGATCAGCACATCGGGTTTATGCACGATAGACCGGCAGAGCGACGCCCGCTGCCGCATGCCGCCTGACAACTCCGACGGGCGCTTGCCCTCAAACCCCTTCAGCCCCACCATTTCCAACAGGTGCATGGCGCGTTCCACGCGGTCACGCTGCGGCATACGTGGCGCCACAATCTCCAATGGCAGGATGACGTTATCCAAGATCGTCCGCCATTCCAGCAGCACGGGGTTCTGAAACGCCATGCCCACCGTCTTGCGCGGGCTGGTCACACGTTCGCCGTGCAACCAGACCTCGCCCTTGTCCGGCTTCATCAGCCCTGCAACCAGCCGCGTCAGCGTGGATTTCCCGCAGCCTGACGGGCCCACCACCGCGCAGAACTCGCCCTCCGGCACCTGCACGTTCAAGCCGTCCAAGACCGGCAAAGGGCCGGCCTTGGTGCGGTAGGCGTGGGTCACATCCTTGATATCAATCAGGAAAGCGGACATGCACCGCTATTCCATCATCAGGCTGCCATCGTTTGGCAGATAGGCGGGTGTAAAGTACAGGGCCGCATCCGGCGCGTTGACGAATTCATAGACGGTCTTCGTCTGCTC
>JALOSO010000078.1 GCA_025458385.1 Paracoccaceae bacterium
CGAAGGCAAGCGGCGGCTGCACCGTTCAGATCGGCGGATTAAGATATCCCCACACTTCCGAAATCACGACCGACCCTTCCCCCACGCCCGAGGCAACGCGCTTGACCGAACCGCCCCGCACATCGCCCACCGCATAGACCCCGGGGCGCGAGGTGGCATGCGGCGTGGCCCCCCCGGCTGCGGCACCGGTGCAGACAAAGCCGTTGTCATCCAGCCGGACGCAATCCTGCAGCCAGGCCGTGTTGGGTGCAGCCCCCACCATCAGAAACACGGCTTTGGCGGGCAGCGTCACAGGTTGGCCAGCCTGCGACAGCGTCACGCCGTCAAGCTGATCATCGCCGTGCAGCGCCGTCAGGGCGGTTTCGAAATGGATGCTGATGGCCGGGTCTTTCTCCAGCCGGTCACGCAGATAGGCCGACATCGACGCTGCAAGTGACGTGCCGCGCACCAGCAGATGCACATGATGCGCGCTGCGCGACAGGAACATCGCAGCCTGCCCCGCCGCGCCGTCCTTCAGCATCAGGCGAAAGATGCCATCCTGCTGATCAAGGGCCGTCACGCGCTGCGGCATGGCCAAGCGCGTGCCGAATTTCATGGCCTGCACATCGCCGGTCTTCGGTGACGGGCAAGACAAGGCTCTGCCATTCGGCGATGGCGGCCGGGGTCGGGGCCAGCACCTCATCCCGGCCAAGGGTCACATCGGCGGCTGTTCCATCCACGGCGCAGACCGCCGCACATTCCGCAGCCCCCGCGCTGCCCGGATCGAACTGCCGGACCGGAATGCGGTTATGCCCGGCAAAGGCCAGCACTTCGCGCCCCCGGCGATCATCGGCCCGCCCGACGATGGTCAGCGCCGAAACCCCGCGTTCCAGTTGCCCCCGCCCGCAGCGCCATCTTTGCGGCTGGACGTTTTGCCTGACGGGGTTACCTTGCCGTGACAGCGGACGTTCAGGCCAAGGGGGCGACAAAGGCGATGCAGGAACCATCCATCAATGTGCTGGGCGGCGATCTGGAGGGGTGCTCAACCGCCCCCATGACCGGCTTTTTCCGCAATGGGTGCTGCGACACCGGCCCGTCAGACCGCGGCCTGCATACCGTCTGCGCGCTGATGACGGCGGAATTTCTGGCGCTGTCGAAGTATCTGGGCAACGATCTGTCGACACCCCGGCCCGAATACGGCTTTGCCGGCCTGAAACCGGGCGACCGCTGGTGCCTGTGCGCCGGGCGTTTCCTGCAGGCGCATGCCGAAGGGGCAGCCCCGCAGGTGCGGCTGGCGGCCACGCATCGCCGCACACTCGACATTGTCCCGCTTGAGGTGCTGCAGCGCTATGCCGCTGACTGAGGCTGCGGTGATCCGGCTGCGGTGACGGCAGGGGCAGGCCCGTCACTGCGCATCAGGTCTTCGATGAACAGGCTAAGCAGCTGCGGCCGCCCCGTCACCCCGGCCTTGCGGTAGATGGCATTGGTCTGCGCCTTGACGGTTCCCTCTGACGTGTTGCGCAGGGTGGCAATCTCGGCCGTGGACATGCCCTTGATCGCGAACAGCGCCACATCGCGTTCTGCGGCAGTCAGGGCCCATGTCGCAAAATTCTCTTCCAGCATCTCCATGAAATCGGAAGACGCGCGGCGCAGCCTTTCTTCGGCGACGTTGCGGGCGCGGATCGTGCGATACAGCGCCACCCCGCCCAGCACCAACCCCAGCACCAGCCCAAGGGCGGCGCCGATCTCCATCAACTCGCGCGTTTGCCAGCTGATGGGTGTGGTGCGCAGGCCAAGCACGGAAAACAGGATGTCCGACACAAAGAACATCGCACAAATGGCCTGAACCGCCAAAAGGATCACCAACAGGACAGGCTTTTTCAGCACAGGCCGCTTCCCCTGCGCCGGTCAGTCGTTGTCATCATCATCGTTGTCGTTGCTGTTTCCGCTGCCAGAATTCTGGCTGCCGCTGCCTGAATTGTCGTTGTCGTCACGATCATCATCATCGCGGTCGTCATCATCGCGGTCGTCATCATCGCGGTCGTCATTGTCGCGTCTGCGGTCATCGACAATGCGTGGGCCACTGCCGCCCCCGCTGCTGCCCAAGAACAGGTCGCGCAGGATTTCTCCGGTCCGCGGATCAATGATGATTTCGCGGCTGCCATTGCCAGACTGGCCGACAATCCGCGTGCGCCCCAGCCAGGTGTTGTTCACTGTGATCGCGCCATAGCCCTGATCGCGCAGTTGCCGCACCACCTGGTCGGCATAGCCGTCAGCCATGCCCGTACCCGGCGCCAGCATCAGGGCGCAAAGCGTGGCGATCAGATGGCGTCGCTTCATCATGCTGTCCTTGGGCCCCTTGCCCTGTCGCGGTCATTATCGGCCATGATGCGCACCCCGACAAGGGCGCGATGCGCAGCATGGGGATCGCACGGCCCGCGAACGGGCCGTGCCTCGTGCCAGTTCAGTCGTCCGAGCTGCCGCCCGAACCGCTGTTGTCGTCATCGCTGTCATCATCATCACGGTCGCCGCCGTGGTCATCATCATGATCGTCGTCGTCGTCATTGTCATCCCGATCGCCGCCATGATCATCATCGCGGTCATCATCGCGGTCATCATCGCGGTCATCATCGCCACCACGGCCGCTGTTGTCGTCGTCGTCGTCATCATCATTGTCGTCATCATCGTCGTCGCGGCTGCGGTCGCGCAGGAAGTCGCGGTTGCGTTCGCGCACCGACACGCCGGGATTGGTGTTTTCACCGGGGCGCACGGCCTCGGTCTCGGTCTTCAGGATGTCGCCGGTCTCGATATCATAGATCGTTTCGACCTTCACACCGTCCTTGATCGCCTCGACCTTCAGCTGCGTCAGGCCCACCTTGACCTCGATCCGCGAATAGCCTTCGGCCTGATAGGTTGCAATCACGTCATCCGAGGTGATGGCGGCGGCGGCCATCTGGGCCGAAAGCGTCATCATCGCGGCCACAAGGCCAAGGGCGCGCATCCGGCGCTTCATCTGGCGGTTCATCATTGTCGTGTCCCTTTCATCGGGGCCCCGGCCGACCGTCTGGTCAGGGGGGGCTGTGGGTGCCGCCGACGTGGCGACTGCACCCGTTCAAACCGCAACGGGAGACAGGGGAAATTGACCACGGGTTTAGGCCCCGGGCCATTGACCAAAGGTTTGCGGGCATAAACCGGGGTTTATTTCAGGGTTATACGATGCCCTTGCGCGGGCGTTCGGGCAGGATCTGCTGCAAAATCCCGGCTGTGCACAGGTAAAGTGAGGTGATGACCAGCCCCCAATGCGCCCAGGACCCGGCCGCAAAATCAACCCAGGCCGCCCAGGCGGCAAAAATTACCCAGCCCAGCGACATCGGCAGCGTCAACCAGCGCCAGCGCTGCGTGCGGGTGGGATGAACGAATTTCAGGTTGGTGAACATGGTCAGGGTCAGTGCAATGACCACAAACAGAATCACCCAATGCGAAGGCGTGGTGGCAAACAGCACCAGCACGACCATGTTCCAGCAGGCAGGAAACCCGGCAAAGGACTTGTCCGTGGTCTTCATCCGCGTATCTGCAAAATAGATGACCGAACCATAGACGATCACGATCATCGCGATCCAGCCTGTCCAGCCTTCCAGAAGGCCGGATTTGAACAGCGCATAGGCCGGGATGAAGACATAGGTCAGGTAATCGACGATCAGGTCCATCAGCACACCATCATAGGTGGGCCAATTGGTGGTTGTGTCATAGCGGCGGGCCAGCGGGCCATCGATGCCATCGACAAGCAAGGCAAAGACCAGCCACAGGAACATCAGCGACCATTCGCCATTGACCGCCGCCAGCATCGCAAACATCGACAGAACCGCCCCGGTGGCAGTGAGAAGGTGAACGCAAAGGGCCTTCAGGCGGTCATTCATTTGCCGGTCATGGCAAATATTCGCCGGTCAGGCAAGTCAGGCGGCAAAGACCCATGCCGCCCCGCCCACGCAAGGCGCCTGCTTTTGCAAAGTCACGTCGGGGGCGTTCAGACCGGCATGTTGTCCCATAAGGCATCGCTGGCCGGAGGGGCACTGCTTGCGGTGGCATGGGGCAGGCTGACCGGCATGTCAGCCTGAGGCGCCTGCGACGGGGTGACGATCCCCGGCAGGATCGCCTGCAGCGCACCCATTTCTGCGCGCAGGGCCGAAAGCATCATCTGTTGGCCCAAGGTCAGCAGCAGCGCCGCATCACCCGCCTGAAACGGCGAGGGGCTGCTGGGGGTCTGATGTGGCATGGCCATTTCCTTTCATGAGGCGCAGTTGCGGCAGTGGGGGGTATAGGGCAGCGCGGCAAGGCGCGCCGCCGCAATCGGCCGCCCACATTTCATGCAGGCGCCGTATTCGCCCCGGTCGATCCGGTCGATGGCCGCCGCGATCTGCCGCAGTTCATGCTGCCCCGACAGACCCGAGGCTTGCAGCACCTCGTCATCTTCGCGGGCAGTGGCCATGTCTTCCCAATCTGCGGGCGCGGGGGCATCAAGTGCGGTTTCGATGGCCGCAAGGCGGCTGTTGAGATCGGCCTGCCGGTCAAGCAGCGCCGCCCGCAGCGCCTGATGGGAAAGGGGGAATGCGGCAGTCATGGCGCGCTCCTGTGTTGCGATGCGCACAGGATAGGCGCCGTGTGCCCGGTCGCGCCTTGACGCAGGTCAAAGGCCGGCGATCACGCGCGGGGATGGGCGCGGTCGTAAACCTCCATCAGGCGGGCCGCATCGACAGCGGTATAGGCCTGCGTCGTGGAAAGTGAGGCATGCCCCAGCAGTTCCTGAATGGCCCGCAGATCACCGCCGGCAGACAGAAGGTGCGTGGCAAAGCTGTGGCGCATGGCATGCGGCGTGGCCGTCGCCGGCAGGCCAAGTTGCAGGCGCGCCTTCTCCATCACCAGCGCAATCAGCCGCGGGTTCAGCGGCCCGCCGCGCGCGCCGCGAAAAAGGGGCGCGCCGGGCGCAAGGTCATAGGGGCAAAGGCGCACATAGCGGGCCACGGCATCACGCGTCACGGGCAGCACCGGCACCATCCGCTCTTTGCCGCCCTTGCCCTTGATGCGCAGGCTTTCCGGCAAGGGGTGCGTCGCAGCGGTCAGGCCAAGCGCCTCGGATATCCGCAGGCCGCACCCGTAAAGCAGGGTCAGCACCGCCATGTCGCGTGCGGCGATCCAGTCGTCACGGGCCTGATCGCCCACGGTTGCAATCATGTCGCGCGCACCATCTTCGGACAGCGGGCGTGGCAGCTTGCGGCGATATTTCGGCCCGCGCGTGGCCAGAACGGTCGTTGCATCGCCGCCCTGCCGGTCCGCCAGCCAGGCGGTAAAGCCTTTGACTGCTGACAGGCTGCGCGCCAGTGACCGCGCCGAAACGCCCCGCGCCCGTTCCGAGGCCATCCAGGCCCGCAGGTCAGACGGGGTCAGTGTGATCAGGCCATTGGTGCCGGTAGCCCCACCCTGATGCGCGGCCATGAAATGCAGATACCCCGTCACATCGCGGCCATAGGCCACCAGCGTATTTGCCGCCGCCCCGTCCATTGCGCGCAGATGCGCCAGCCATGCCGAAAGCGCGGCTGCCGCCGCCGGCTGCAGAAAGGCGGCCTGCGCCGTCATGACAGCCAGCGGCGCATCGTGCGTTCAAAGACACTGGCCAGAAACGACAAAAGGTCCGTGCCTTGCGTCGGCTTGAAATGATGCGGGTCCTCGGCGCCCAGCACCAGCATGCCGGGCAACCGGCCCTTGCCGAAATCCAGCTTCAGCAGCGCTTCGGACCGCACATAGGCCCCACGCTCGCCATAAAGCTGGTCCGAGGCCGGGATCGTCTGGCGCAGCGTGACTGGCCGCAGCGATACATTGCGCCCGCCGGCGATGTAGTCAGCGATGAAACCGGGTTCGGCGACGAAAAGCACATCGCCCAGTTGCCGCAGGGCCGGGGCATCGCCGCCCTGCACCGATTCCAGCACAAGGCGGATGCAATCGACCTTCAGGGTCTGCGCAACCTCGTCAAGGGATTTCAGAAAATCCTCGAAGGACAATGGATCAAGCATCTGCAGCACGGCGCGGTGCACCGTGTTGGTGCCGGCCAGGTTTTCATAGGCGGCGGCGATGACGGTGCGATGCGTGTCTTCCAGCCGGTCAAGGCGGGTGGAGAGGCGTTCCATGGCAATGCCGCGCAGATCGACGATATTGCTGCCCATGGCGCGGGTGTTGGCGGCGATCAGGGCATCCATCACGTCGCGGTCTTCAAGCAGCGTTTCGGGTTCCGCGATGATGCGGTCGCGCAGGTCGGGGTTCAGCATGGGGTCTTCTGCTCTGGTCTTGTTGTTTTCTGGCATTATACACGGCCAGAATGATCCGTCACGCATTAGGATTGCACAGATCGCACCCGTGGCTTTTGTGCCCAGCATCCCCCACCCCCCCACCCCCATCCCCTCCCCACAGGGGGGAGGGGAGGCGCATGATCTGCAAGTGTAAACGGTGTTGAAAGGGGCAACAGGCCCCCTCCCCCTTCGTGGGGAGGGATGGGGTGGGGGGTTGCCTTGCCCTTACAGAATCTTCTGCCCGGTCTTGGCCCAATCCTTCATGAACTGTTCCAGCCCCTTGTCCGTCAGCACATGGCTTGCCAGCCCCTTGATCACCGCAGGCGGTGCCGTCACCACATCCGCGCCGATCAGGGCGCAATCCTTGACGTGGTTGGCGGAACGGATCGAGGCGGCGAGGATCTGGGTCTTGTAATCATAGTTGTCATAGATCGTGCGGATGTCACCGATCAGATCGAGCCCATCAAGGTTGATGTCATCCAGCCGGCCAATGAAGGGCGAGATGAACGTGGCCCCCGCCTTGGCCGCCAGCAGCGCCTGATTGGCCGAAAAGCACAGGGTCACGTTGACCATGAAGCCCTCACCCGACAGCACCTTGCAGGTCTGCAGGCCGTCCCATGTCAGCGGCACCTTTACGGCGATATTCGGCGCGATGGCTGCCAGCTTGCGCCCCTCGGCGATCATTTCATCGGCCTTCAGCGCCACGACCTCAGCCGAGACCGGGCCTTCGACAAAGCTGCAGATTTCCTTGGTGACTTCCAGAATGTCCCGGCCTGATTTCAGGATCAGCGAAGGGTTGGTGGTGACCCCATCCACCATGCCAAGCGCATGCAATTCGCGGATCGCATCCACGTCGGCGGTGTCGATAAAGAATTTCATGGCGTGCATCCTTTGCGGGTGGGGTTGTGCCGGGTTGCCACGGGGTTTACCCCAATCATGCGGACAGCGAAAGGTGGGGCGGCGTGGCCGAACGGGTCTACAGCCAGGGTGACGTGGTTGGTGTTCTGACGACAGAACCCTTGGGCCGTGTGCTGGATTACAAGGCACCCGAAGGGGGTTGCGGGACCGGCGATTTTGTCGAGGTGCCGCTTGGCCCGCGCCGGGTGCTTGGTGTGGTCTGGGGCGCAGGGACCGGGCAGTTTGACCCGGCGCGCCTGCGCATGATCAACCGGGTACTTGATGTACCACCCATGCGGGCCGAGCTGCGCGCCTTTCTGGCGCGTGCGGCGGATTACACCGTCACACCCTTGCCGGCGATGCTGCGGCTGGCCACGCGCGCGCCGGGCCTGGGCGATCCGCCCTCGATGCGGCGGGTCTATCGGCTTGCCGGGGCCGTGCCGAACCAGCTGACCGAAGCGCGGTTCCGCGTGGTCGAGGCGCTGCGCGGCTTTGGCGGCGCGGTGGCGACCCTGGCGGAAGTGGCCGAGGCTGCAGCCACCTCGGCCTCCGTGGTCAAGGGGCTGGTCAAGGCCGGTGTGGTGATCGAGGCCGAGGCGCCGCGTGACCTGCCCTTTCCGGTGCTGAACCCTGTGGCGCTGATGCAGCTGGAGGGCGACCAGATTGCCGCCGGCGATGCGCTGGCGGCGCTTGTGGCAAATGCCGGCTACAGCGCGACACTGCTGCGCGGCGTGACGGGGTCAGGCAAGACCGAGGTCTATCTCGAGGCGGTCGCTGAAGCCCTGCGCAGCGGCAAGCAGGCGCTGGTGCTGCTGCCGGAAATCGCCCTGACGGCGGATTTCCTGACACGGGTCGAGGCGCGGTTTGGGGCGCGGCCTGCCGAATGGCATTCGGGCGTGACGATGACGGAACGCAGGCGGGTCTGGCGGATGGTGGCAACAGGGCAGGCGGGGCTGGTTGTCGGCGCGCGTTCAGCATTGTTCCTGCCGTTCCAGAATCTGGGGCTGATCGTGGTGGATGAGGAACACGACACCTCATACAAGCAGGAAGAAGGCGTGCTGTATCACGCACGGGACATGGCAGTTCTGCGCGGCGCGATGGCCGGTTGTGCCGTGGTGCTGGCCAGTGCCACGCCAAGCCTGGAAAGCTGGGCGAATGTCGAAGCGGGAAAGTACGGGCGCATTGACCTTGGCGCGCGGTTCAACGCGGCCGCCCTGCCGCAGATCCGCACGATCGACATGCGGGCTGAAAAGCTGGCAACCGACCGCTGGATTTCTGATCCGCTGGCGCAGGCGGTGACAGCGACAATTGCCCGGGGTGAACAGGCCATGCTGTTCCTCAATCGCCGCGGCTTTGCACCGGTCACCCTGTGCCGGGCCTGCGGGCATCAGATCGGCTGTGATGCCTGCGATGCGCGGATGGTGGAACACCGGTTCCAGAAGCGGCTGATGTGCCACCAATGTGGCGCGACGAAACCTGTGCCGGTGGCCTGCCCCGCCTGCGGGGTGGAAGGGCGCATGGCGGCGGTGGGGCCGGGGGTGGAACGCTTGGGCGAAGAGGTGGCGTCGCGGTTTCCGGATGCCCGCGTGGCGGTGCTGAGTTCGGATCTGTTCGGCTCGGCGCGGGCGCTGAAGGAGCAGATCGTGGCAATTGCGGAAGGCGGGGCCGATATCATCATCGGCACGCAGATCGTGGCCAAGGGGCACAACTTTCCCTTGCTGACGCTGGTGGGGGTGATTGACGCGGACCTTGGCCTGCAGGGCAGCGATCTGCGCGCGGCGGAGCGGACGTTCCAGTTGATGCGGCAGGTGGCCGGGCGGGCAGGGCGCGTGGCGGACAAGCCGGGCGTGGCGCTGCTGCAGACGCACCAGCCGGAACATGGGGTGATCCGGGCGATTCTGGGCGGCGATGAAGAGGCGTTCTGGACGGCCGAGGCGGCCGAGCGCCGGGCCGCCGGCGTTCCACCCTATGGCCGTATGGCGGGCATCATTCTGTCCAGCCCGGATGTGGCGCAGGTTTTTGATGTCGCTGCCGAGCTTGCCCGGCGTGATGCGCCGCTGCGGGCGGTTGGCGCGCAGGTTTTTGGGCCTGCCCCGGCGCCGATTGCCCGCGTACGCGGGCGGCACCGGGTGCGGCTGCTGGTCAAGGCCGAGAAAACTGTGGCGCTGCAGCCCGCGCTGGTTGCATGGGTGGCGCAGGTCCGGCTGCCATCACAACTGCGGCTGGCCATCGACATCGATCCGCAAAGCTTTCTTTAGCTGCGCCGTCACAGCGCGCATTGCCGTTCTGGGGGGGTGTTCAAGGCTGCCGGGGCCGCAGGCAGTTCCCCCCAGAAATGCTGCCTGCCCGTCCTGTGTCACCACGTGGGGGGTAAAGGAAATCTGTGCTTGGTAGGTCGCCGAGCGGAATCTGGTGCCCAGCCGCCAGCGGCCCGAAATCGCCGTTCGCCGTTGATGCGGGTGTCTGTGGCATTAAGGACCATGGGTGTGGTGGTCATCTTCGCGGTGTCAGAGGCCGAAAACCGGACACGGCCTATCCTGACGGTGGTCATGCCACCCTGCGCGTCAAAGTGCGGCGCGTGACCGACCTGATCGCTGCGAAAGGTAAAGGTCGCCATTGACCTTTCACTTATGTCTGGTTTGCAGATGCGCCGGGCCAGATCCGCAGTTGCCGGTTGCACAGGGCCTGACGGACGGGTGCGCGGTTCATTTCGCTGCATGGCGCCAAGGCACAGAGTCTTCCAAAAATCACAGGGCAAGGTGACCCTGGCCCACAGCGGCAAAGGCATTGGAAGTCAGGCGGGCCGCGCTTATATTCCACCCAGCAACAAAGGATCAGGGCGATGTTCTTCATGTCTCGCAAGGCGACAGAAATGGTGCGTGAGGCGGATGCGCTTCCGGGGCGGGCGACACCGTTGCCCACGGCAGAAACGCACTTTCTGACGGGCATCCCTTTGAAATCACCCGTCCCTGTGGGCATGGCCGAGGCGATGTTCGGCATGGGCTGTTTCTGGGGGGTGGAGCGGAAGTTCTGGCAGGTGCCGGGCGTCTGGCTGACCATGGTGGGTTACGCGGGGGGCTTTACGCCGAACCCGACCTACAAGGAAACCTGCACGCAACTGACAGGGCATAATGAGGTGGTGCGGGTCATCCATGATCCGGCGGTCGTCAGCTATGAACAATTGCTCAAGCTGTTCTGGGAAGGGCATGATCCCACCCAAGGCATGCGGCAGGGCAATGATGTGGGATCGACCTACCGGTCGGGCATCTACACCTACAGCGATGCGCAGGCCGTTGCGGCGCGGGCAAGCAAGGCGATCTTTGCAGAACGCCTGACAGCGGCAGGGTATGGGGCCATCACAACGGAAATCCTGCCCGCGCCCGTGTTCTACTACGCCGAGGATTACCATCAGCAGTATCTGGCCAAGAACCCGGATGGGTATTGCGGCATCGGCGGCACGGGCGTGACCTGCCCGATCGGCCTGACAGTCTGACATAAGGGGCTGAACCGCGCGGCGCTGTTCTTGGAATCGGGGGGGCTGGAATGGGTTCGGGGCGTCTCGACACGCGCACCGTCGGGCTAGAGGTTGGTTGCGCGTTGGCCAGATGGCTGACAGGCAAGGAGCATTTGCACTACGGGCTTTGGACAGGTCTGGCGCCGACGGCCGCAAACCTTGGTGCGGCGCAGGATGCCTATGCGGCGCGACTGATGGCGCTGTTGCCGCAGCGCACGGGCCTGCGCATTCTGGATATCGGCGGCGGGGCGGGGCAGACGGCTGCGCATCTGATTGCACTGGGGCATCGGGTAGAAATCGTGGTGCCATCGGCCTATCTGGCCGGACGCTGCCGCGTAAATGCGCCGGGCACTGTCCTGCATCAGGCGACCTTTGAGGAAGCTGTTGTTCAGGGGCCGTTTGACGTGTGCCTGTTTTCCGAAAGCTTTCAGTATATCGCACTGAACCAGTCGCTGCCGAAGGCGCGGGGTCTGCTTGCGCCGGGTGGCGTGATCGTGATCGGTGATTGCTTTCGCAGGCCCGAAGCCGCGTGGTCGTCCCATCAGGCACGGCCCGTGGGCGGTGGCCATCCGGTCGCGGCCTTCCACGGCGCGGTGGCGCGTGAAGGGCTGCGGGTCGAGGCGGAGGAAGATGTGACCGATGCCGTGGCCCCGTCGATTGATGTGGAACAGGCGTTTCTCAACGTGCTTGGCGTCGGCGTAGCGGGGATGGACCGCGAAGTTTCGGCGCATTGGCCAAAGGCGCGGTGGCTGGGTGTCGGTCTGATGGGCCTTTTGCTGGGCAAGCGGCGCCGGGCCAGACTTTCGGGGCGCTTGACGGCAACGGAAAGAACGGCTGATGCCTTCCGGCGCAGCAACTGCTATCTGCTGCTGC
>JALOSO010000079.1 GCA_025458385.1 Paracoccaceae bacterium
TGCGCCGTGGCCTTGGGATGGAGCCGGTGGACCGTGCCGCGCTGATGGCGCAACTGGCCGAGATCGCGCCGCAGGTGCTGCCCTATGCGGCCCCCGTCTGGAAGGTGCTGAACGACCAGCGCCGCGCAGGCAAGCGCATCCTGTTCGAAGGCGCGCAAGGCGCGCTGCTCGATATCGATTTCGGCACTTACCCCTATGTGACCAGTTCCAACGTGATTGCCGGACAGGCCGCCACCGGCACCGGCCTTGGGCCAAACGCCATCGACTTCGTCCTTGGCATCGTCAAGGCCTATACCACCCGCGTCGGCGAAGGCCCGTTCCCGGCGGAACTGAAGGATGCCGATGGCGAACGTCTGGGTGAACGCGGGCATGAATTCGGCACCGTCACCGGGCGCAAGCGCCGCTGCGGCTGGTTTGATGCCGTGCTCGTGCGGCAAACCTGCGTGACCAGTGGCGTCAAGGGCATTGCCCTGACCAAGCTGGATGTGCTGGATGGTTTCCCCACGCTGAAAATCTGCGTGGGCTATGATCTGGACGGCGTGCGGCTGGATTACCTGCCCACAGCCGCCGATGCGCAAGCGCGTTGCACGCCGGTCTATGAGGAAATGGAAGGCTGGAGCGAGACGACAGCCGGGGCGCGGTCATGGAATGATCTGCCGGGGGCGGCGGTCAAATACGTGCGGCGCATCGAAGAGTTGATCCAGTGCCCGGTCGCCCTACTTTCCACCTCGCCGGAACGGGATGATACCATCCTTGTGACGGATCCATTTGTGGGCTAGGGGCCGCTCATCGCTCCCGTTCCGGTCGCTCTTCGCTGGGTCAACCGCGACGGAACGGGCTGGTGCGCATCTGATTGGGGAATGACATGGCGCTCAGCTACAAGGCCCGCAAACGCTGGGCGCTGATCGTGCTGCTGGTCGGCCTGCCCGTCTATATCGTGGCCGCCGTCAACATCGTCGATCTGTTCGAACGCCCGTCCTTCTGGGTGGAACTGCTGGTCTATATCGGCCTTGGCATCCTCTGGGCCATTCCTTTGCGCAAGCTGTTCCGCGGCATCGCGCAGGCAGACCCGGATGCGCAAAAGGCGGAAAGGCCATAGCCCTTCCGCCTGACGCCACGGGGTGATGGCAGCTTCAGCCCGAGAATACCGTTCGGGCCTTAGCCGGCGATCTTGCGGGCCTCATCCAGATAGGACGAGGCTTCGGTCAGGGCGAACTGGCCGCGCTTGACCTTGACGATCCGCCCATTGCGCAGCAGCGCGCCAAAGCCCCGCAGTTCATCTTCGCGGCTGACTGCGTTGCCTGTCATGCTGGCGATCTGGCGCAGCAGTTGCGGCCGGGTAAAGGCGGCGCGCCCCTCAACCGCAGCGGAATAGGCGGCTGCAGCCTCCAGCAATTCGGGCAGGTCCGACGCGCCCATGCGGTCGGCAAATTCGGCAAAGCCCTTGCTGTCGCCAAAGATGTTGTCGGTGTCATCATCTGCCGCATCGTCATCATCAAGGTCATCGTCATCAAAGGCCGGTTGCGCCGCCACGGCCTGGGCCGACACGCGGCGCGGGCGCACCGGCGTGACCGGGCCGGGCACAGCCACCGGGGCAGGGCGGTCAATCCGCTGTTCCGAAACCAGAACCAGCGGGCTGGGCCGTTCGACCGGGCGTTCGGTCTGGCTGTTGCCGCTGCTGGTCGGGCGGGCCGGGCGCACGGCACGGGCCAGATCATTGCGATAGGGTTCGGCGCGCACGGCCTCGACTTCTTCCACCGGCTTTGGCTTGCTGCCGAAACGCTCGGCAATGGTCGCTGCCACCGCCGCCTTCAGATGCGCAATCGACGACAGCCGCCGCCGGTTCGCAGGCTCGGCCATTTCGCTTTGGGTCTGATCCATCAGGCGGCGCAGCGCTTCGTCCTGCACCGTCGGATCAAGCTGACCCGCCGTTTCGCCCGCAACTGCGCGCGCGCTGTCCGCAACAGCCGTCTCTGGCGCAGGTTCCGCGCCAAGCGCGTTCAGCTGGGCGCGCAGGGCCGCGTCTAGGTCTTCCGCTGAGGACGTGATCTGATCTGCACCTTCGGCTGCTGCCTCTTCCAGGGCCGCAAGCTCGCGCTGCAGTTCCGCCTCGGCCTCATCCGAAAGCGCGGCTGGGGCCACCTCGGCCACGACCGTCTCGGTCACGCTTGCCGCAGCCGCCGGCACTGCCGGTTGCACCGCGATCTCAGGGTTGCGGCGCACCCGGATGATCCGCGCCCGCGCCCGCTGTGCCTTGTCGGCAACCTCGGGCGTATCGACGGCTGCAGCCACCACCTCAGGCACAGGCCCTTCGGCCATGTCAGCCTGCGGCAGCATGTCCTCTGCGGTGTTGAAGATGATCGTGTCGGCATCCGGCACAACCGCTGCATCATCGGCAGCCGCCTCTGCCGCATCGTCCGCGTCGTCAGCCATCTCGGGCACGGGTGCTGCATCTGCATCCGCAGCAACCGCATCCGCCAGCATGGTCGCATCGTCGGCATCGTCATCGGCCAGCAGCGGCGGCAGATCATCCACCACAACGGGCGCCACCACATTGCCGATCTGTGCCAGCATCGCGTCATCGCCTGCATCGTCCAGCGCGGCGAAATCGCTTGTTGCAGCGTCAACCTCGGCCACCGTGGCCGCATCGACCATCATCAGATCGCGCAGGTCATCGTCAGTGGCGACAGCATCATCCACAGCATCATCGACGCGGGCCGCGTCATCAGCCACATCATCCGTCATGGCGGCGCGCAGATCGTCTTCCAGCGCTGCCAGCAGCGCATCATCCGCATCTTCGGCGTCATCATCGCCCACCGGCTGATAGGCCGCAAAATCGGGCTGATCTGCAACCGGGGCCGCATCAACCGCGGCAGATTCATCCGCAAAGATCGACAGATCAAGATCATCGTCCTGGCGCAGGTCAACCTCGCCAGCCTCGACCACCTCATCTGACAGGCTGTCATCCGACGGGGTCACCGGCGCGATCGCCACCTGCGGTGCAGGCGCGTCATCACCTTCGGCGTCATCCGCCGGCGCATGATAGGATACATCGGCAATCGTCGGCACAACCGGCTCTGCCAGCGTATCAAACGCTGCAAACGCCTCGTCCGCATGCTGATCTTCGGCATAGGGCGACAGCATGGCCGCCGGGGCCGCCTCGGTCATGGCCACAGCCGCGCGGATCTTGGCCAGTCGCGCTGCCACACCTTCGGGCATGGCTGACAAGGCCGGAACGGCCGCCGGTGGCGTCGTCTCCGGCCGGGCATCCATATCTTCCGGCATATCTGCCGCCGCATCCGGCCGAAGGGCGGCCGTCACGGCCTCTTCGACCGCGTCGTCGTCCAGAATGGCTTCGTCCAGAATGGCCTCTGGTACTGCAGCCACCTCTGGCACGTCCGCGACAGGTTGCGCCTGTGGTTCCGCGAAGGCCACAGCCTCTGGCGCCGCAGCTTCCGCGATCACAACCTCGGGTGCCGAAGGCGTGGGTGCGGGCAAAGGTGCGGCCTGCAGCGGTGCATCGCTTTGCGCCCGCAGGATCACGCCGTTGTCCTGGACCGAGGCCTCAACCCGCCGCTGCACCTCGCGTTCAGCGATACGGTGCAGCATCGCCGCATCCGGCGTGGGTGGTTCGGCCCCGAAATAACGGTCTTCTGCGGCCAGATCCCGGAAATACTCGGCAATCGCCTTCATCGTGTTGAAAGGGTCGTCAAACCCTTCAAGCGTACACGAGAAGGTGCCATAAGAGACGGTAAGGATCTTGCTTGCCCCGGTCATCGGATGCTCACTTTCTGCCAGACTACGCCCCCTTGTTGCCCCGGCGAGATTGCGTTTTCGTGGACAGACAAGGGTAATTTGAAGGATTGATTATGGCCGCTGGCCCCGCACTTTGCCTTAATTGGGAACAGTATCGGCATGAATCAGGCGATTGTCCAATCCCATGACGGGGTCACTTTGGTGGGGGGCGGCCCTGTGTCGCGGGCGGATTTGGCGCGCGCGCAGGCCTTGGCCCCGGTTGTCGTGGCGGCGGATGGCGGGGCAGATCGGTGCCTGCGCGCCGGGGTCATGCCACAGGCGGTGATCGGCGATTTCGACTCGATCAGCGCCGGGGCACGGGCCGCCATTGCGGCAGACCGGCTGCATGTGATTGCCGAACAGAACAGCACGGATTTCGACAAGGCCTTGCGGTCCGTCGCGGCCCCCTTCGTGCTGGCGCTTGGCTTTGCAGGCGGGCGGATTGACCACGAACTGGCGGTGCTCGGCACGCTGGTGCGGCGCGATGCTCCTTGCGTGCTGGTCGGGCCGCAGGACGTGGTGTTTCATTGTGCAAGCAGCTGCAGGCTGGACATGCAGCCCGGCGCGCGGCTGTCGCTGTTTCCGATGGCACGGGTAAGGGGGCAAAGCCAGGGGCTGGAATGGCCGATTGCCGGGCTCAACATGGCACCCGACGGGCAGATCGGCACGTCGAACCGTGTGGTGGCCCGGGCAGTGGAACTGGTGTTCGATGCGCCGGGTATGCTGGTGATCCTGCCGAAACGCTATCTGCCACAGGCGATTGCAGCGGTCAGGCAATCGTGGCGCGGCGGGCACGGGCGTTGATCCGCTCGCGGTGGATCAGATACAGGCCCGAGGCGACGATGACGGTGATCCCGGCCCAGGTCATGCGATTGGGGAAATCGCCGAAGACCGCATAGCCCAGGGCCACCGCGATAACGATTTCAAAGTAATGCAGCGGGGCCAGCGTGGCAGACGGCGCAAATTTCAGCGCATAGGTCATGCAGATATGGCTTAGCGCGGCCCAGAAGCCGACACCAAACAGCCACAGCCACATCAGGCCCGACGGCGTGATGGCATCAAGGCTTGCAATGCCCGACCCGTCAAAGATCCACAGAAGCGGCAGGCAGATGGCGGCCCCGGCCAGCGAGGTATGCATCTGCATGGTGACCGGGTGGATATGCGCCGACATGGCGCGGGTGGTCAGCATGTAGAAGGCAAAGAAAAAGGCGGTGCCGAGCGGCCAAAGGGCGACCCAGCCAAAGACGGCGAGTGAGGGCTGGATGACAAGAAGTGCACCGCAAAAGCCGACGATGCAGGCCCCGATGCGACGGGGGCCAACCTGATCACCAAAGATGGTAGAGCCGAGAATCAGCAGGATGAACGGTTCGACAAAGGCAATTGCCAGCGCATCAGCCACGGGCATCACGGCGATGCCGGACACAAAACTGTACGTGGACAGGATCAGCCAGATGGCACGCAGGGTGACCATAAAGGCAATGCGGGGGCTGACGGCCCATTGCAGGCGCATGACCAGTACGACCGGCAGCATCAGCAGACCCTGCAGGATGAAACGCGCCGTGGTGATCTGGCCCACGGGTACACCAGCCTCGGCCGCAAGCTTGGCCGAGACATCAAGCAAGGGCGCCAGCACGCAGAAGGCGAGCATCAGGATGACGCCTGGAAGGGTGCGATCAGGGCTGGTCATCTGTGCATGGCTAGGGGGTTTCCCTTGCCAAGTCCAGTAGGGCCAGGGCCGCTCTTCGCTCCCTTCGGTTGCTCATCGCTGCGCCAAAAGCGAAGACCGACCGCAGGGAAGGGATAAGTACTGACGTGCGGCCGGGGTCAAAGCCTGCATGCGACAGGCCGCCGCCGGGGCCGCTCTTTGCTCCCTCACGGTCGCGCATCGCTGGGTCAACAGCGAAGACCGACCGCAGGGACGGGATGAGCGTTTGAACGGGGTCAAACGTCGGCAATGACAAGCCCCGCGCTGCGGCCGGCCTGGACAAAAACAGGCTGCAATATGTGCAGGCATATTAACCTGTCCGGATATTCATGTGCAGACATAATTCCCGAAATCAGCAGTTCGGCACATTCACCGCCAGCCCGCCCAGCGAGGTCTCCTTGTACTTCTCGTGCATGTCTTTCCCCGTCTGGCGCATCGTTTCGATGCAGACATCAAGGCTGACAAGATGCTGCCCATCGCCCCGCATCGCAAGGCTGGCCGCCGACACCGCCTTGATTGCTCCCAGACCGTTACGTTCGATACAGGGCACCTGCACAAGGCCCTTGACCGGGTCGCAGGTCATGCCAAGGTGATGCTCCAGCGCAATTTCGGCAGCGTTTTCAACCTGCTCTGGCGAACCGCCCAGCACCGCTGCCAACCCCGCCGCAGCCATCGCCGCCGCTGACCCCACCTCGGCCTGACAACCGCATTCCGCCCCCGAGATGCTAGCGTTATGCTTGCACAGCCCCCCAATCGCCGCCGCCGTCAGCAGAAAATCCCCCAACTGCGTCCGCGAAGCCCCCGGCACATGATCCAGCCAATACCGGATCACGGCCGGAACCACCCCCGCAGCACCATTGGTCGGCGCTGTCACCACCTGCCCTCCCGCCGCGTTCTCCTCATTCACCGCCATGGCATACAGGCTCATCCAGTCATTGATCGTATGCGGCGCGGTCATGTTCAGCCCGCGTTCAGCCATCAGCGCATCGTGTATCCCCTTGGCCCGTCTGCGCACTTTCAGCCCGCCCGGCAAAATGCCATCCCGCGCCATGCCACGGTCGATGCAATCGCTCATCACCTGCCAAAGCCGTGCAATGCCTGCGTCAAGGTCAGCGGCACTGCGATAGCGCAGCTCATTCGCGCGTTTCATCGCTGCAATGGTCAGGCCCGAGGCGCGGGCCATCTCCAGCATTTCCGCAGCGCTTTCAAAGGGATAGGGCACATCGGCCCGGCCCTTGGCCTTTTTGCTGCCGCTTTCGGCCTGCTCATCTGCGGTCAGCACAAACCCACCGCCGATGGAATAATAGGTCTCTTGCAGGATCACGTCGCCTTGTGCATCGATGGCCTTGATGACCATGCCATTGGCATGGCCGGGCAAGGCGGGGCCGTAATCAAAGATCAGATCCGCGCCGGGATCAAAGCGCAGTTTGCCCAGACCCGGCGCATCAATCACCTTGTCGGCCTTGATCGCGGCCAGTGTTTTCTCGGCCTTTTCAGCATCATATGTTTCAGGCACGAAACCTGCCAGGCCCAGGATGGTGGCGCGGTCGGTCGCATGGCCCACACCGGTAAAGGCAAGGCTGCCATGCAGGTTGGCGCGCAGGCCATGGGCGTGAAACGGACTTGCGCGCAGGGTATCGAGGAACCGCGCGGCGGCGACCATGGGGCCCATGGTGTGGCTGGACGAAGGGCCGATGCCCACTTTGAACATATCAAATACGGACAGAAACATCAGCTGGCCTTGGTGAAGGGGGTGGGGCCGATGCCCTCGATCGCCGCCACGCGCTGCACGGCGGGGCGGGATTCGAGGCTGGCCATGATGGCATGCAGGGCGGGGTAATCGACGACGGGGATGTTGAAGGCGGGTTCATGCGCAAAGACAGATGTCCAGCGCATGATGACCGCAAGATAAAGAGACAGGATCGAAGGCGCGTCGGGCGACAGCCAATGCGGGCGGTCGCGCTGCAGCATCGCTTCCAGCGTCGCATACTGGTCACGCAAGGTGGCATGGGCGACGGGCAGGATCATGGCTTTGGCGTCCTCACCGCCGGGGCGGTAGGGGTGGATCAGCTGCATCATGTTGGTGTGCAGGTTGTGGTTGGTGAACACGAACCACGACAGGAACGCAGCGCGGGCGGGATCGCCCATCTTTGGCGCAAGTCTCGCGTGCTTTTCAGAAAGATACAGCAGGATCGCGCCGGTTTCGAACATCGGGCCGTCGGGGGTTTCCATCGCCGGGATTTTCCCGAAGGGATGAATGGCAAGGTATTCGGGCGTTTGCAGATCGCCCTTGTCGATATCGCGCCAGACAAGCTGGTAGGGCGCGTCAAGCTCGGCCAGCACAAGGTGGACGATCAGCGATGCGAAATCCGGGATGGCGTGCAGCCTGTACATCGGGGGCCTTTCTTTTTGGCGCAGTATGCCGCTTGGATGGGCGCGAACCTATCCCAAACCGACGCCTTGTCCATCACAAGGGTCAGGTTGCGCTGCCCTCGGGTGGAAAGGGCAGGGCGGGGGCCGTGAACGGAGTGGGGCCAAGGCCTTCGGCCAAGGCGGATCGCTGCGCGGCAGGCGTGGCCTCAAGCACCTTGGCAAGCCGCGCGAGAATGGGGGTGTCGGAAAGGCGGAACCAGCGCGGGCCTGTGGCCGGGTAAAGATGCGCCCAGCGTTGCAACGCAGCGACATAGGGCAGCAGCAGGCCATCGGGGGCAAACAGGCGCGGATTGTCTTGAGCGGCCTGATCAAGCAGGGCGAAGTTGGCGTTGATCCGGGCGATTGTCAGGGCAAAGTGGCTGGCGCGGCCTTCGCTATCGACAAAACGATGCGGATAGAACAGCTGGCGCATATCCGGGTGTGCGGTATTTGCAATGAAAAACAGCCACTTGAGGAAGGGCAGGCGGGCAGGGTCATGGGCGCCCGGCGCAAGGGCATGCGTATCAGCCAGCCACAAAAGGATGGCCCCGGTTTCTGAAACCGGGCCATGCGGCGTGACAAGGGTGGGGATCAGGCCGACCGGGTTCAGGGCAAGGTAAGTTGGGCTGTCCTGTTCGCGCACGGCGCGGTTGATCAGGGTCGTGGTATAGGGAATACGGGCCTGTTCCATCACAAGGCGGATCACAAGCGAGGCGTTATCGGGGGCGTAGTGCAATGTATACATGGCGGCCTTCAACGGTCTTTGCCTGTTAAGATCGCCTTAACCATGCGGACGCTAGCCTGCAGGCGACAGTCTGGGAAAGGAACGTGCCATGAAGTGGGTTGTATACGTGACGGTGGCCTTGTGTCTGGCATCACAGGTGCAGGCGCAAGAGGCCGGGGAACCGGCGGCGGTCGTGATGCCCGCAGCGCTTGCGGGGGTTGACGGGGCGCTGGCCAAGCGGATGCAGCGGGACATGGATGATGTGGCGGCGGATGCGATGACGCTGATCCTGGGCTATGGCACGGGCGAAGGGATCGACCGGGCGGGGATTGAAACCGCGCTGGCGGTAGAGCGGGCCGTGGCGCGGGCGCAGGTGATGCGCCGGATTGTTGAGGCGGATCTGGATGCGGATGGCACGGTGGCCGCAGCCGAGATTGCGGTGATCGCAGCGGCGGCAGAGGCGGGCCTGCGCGGGCGGATCATGCAGAACCATGCGCTGGCGGATGCCGATGGCGATGGTGCCGTCAGTGCGGCCGAGGCCGCGACGCGGGCCGAGGCCTTTGCGATGGAACGGGTCAGCGAGGGTGACGCGGCACGGGCCATGGCACTGATGGGGCTGGACATGGATGGGGACGGACGGCTCACCCTTGCAGAAGTGGATCAAGCGGCGCGGTTGATGGCGGCAGCGGGTTAGGTGTTCCTGCCGGGCGCGCTCATCACGCCCTTCGGTTGTTCTTCGCTGGTGTCGTCAGCGAAGAACAACCGAAGGGCGTGATGAGCGGCCCCTTGCGCCACGTTGTCACCGCCAGTCGCGATGCCCGCCAGCGAAAGCTGCTCAGGTTCAAGTCGATTGCCCATGGCCCCCTGCGGCCCGGCGGCCTATAAGCGGCGCAGGTGATGTCAGCACGGGGGCCCGATCATGGCCGCAGAACTCTCTCCGATCGATACGGCGAAATTCGTGGCGGCCCAACGGGCCGTCGGATTTGTTGAAAACGGCATGAAGGTGGGTCTGGGAACGGGGTCGACCGCCGCCTGGATGGTGCGTTGCCTGGGCGAACGCATCCGCGAAGAAGGGCTGCGCGTGACGGGCGTGCCGACATCGGCGCGCACGGCGGAACTGGCGCTCAAGGTTGGCGTGCCGATTACCACGCTGGATGACGCCAAATGGCTGGACCTGACGATCGACGGGGCGGATGAATTCGACCCCGCACTGAACCTGATCAAGGGCGGCGGGGCGGCGCTGCTGCAGGAAAAGATCGTGGCAACGGCATCGGATCAGATGATCGTGATTGCGGATGCGGCCAAGGAAGTGGCGCAGTTGGGGGCCTTTGCCTTGCCGGTGGAGGTGATCCCGTTCGGCTGGCAGACGACCAAGGCGCTGATCGAGGAAACGCTGGTCAGCATGGATGTGATGGGGCGTGATTGCAGCCTTCGGATGAACGGGCAAAGCCCGCTGGTGACGGATGAGGCGAATTACATCGTGGACCTGCACCTGAAACGCATCGGCAATGCGCGCCAGCTGGCGCTGGTGCTGAATCAGATACCGGGCGTGGTGGAAAACGGGCTGTTCATCGACATCTGCGATATGGTCGTGATCGGGCATGCCGACGGGCGGGTGATCGTGCGCGATATCAACTCGGGTGAGCGCACGGATGACCGGATCGATTTGATCCCCGGCGACAACATCTTTGCGGACCTGAAAGACTGATGGCCTTTGATTTTGATCTTTACGTGATCGGCGGCGGGTCTGGCGGCGTGCGGGCGGCGCGGATCGCGGCGGGGGAATATGGCGCGAAGGTCGCGCTGGCCGAGGAAAGCCGCATGGGCGGCACCTGCGTCATCCGCGGCTGCGTGCCGAAAAAGCTGATGGTGTTTGCATCCGGCTTTCCGGGCGTGATGGAGGAAGCCAAGGCCTATGGCTGGGATGTGACGCAGGGCGCGTTCCGCTGGCCGGATTTCAAGGCGCGGCTGGAGGGTGAGCTTTCGCGGCTGGAAGGGGCCTATCGCAATACGCTGAAGAATGCCGGCGTGGAGATCCACGATGCGCGGGCGGTGGTCGAGGATGCGCATACGGTGCGCCTGTCGGACGGGCGGCGCTTTACGGCGGCGCATATCCTGATTGCCACGGGCGGGCATCCGTTCCGGCCGGATGTGGAGGGGGCTGACTTGGGCGTTTCGTCGAACGAGATGTTCCATCTGCCGGAACTGCCGCGCCGTGCCCTTGTGGTGGGCGGCGGTTATATTGCCAGCGAATTTGCGTGCATCCTGAAGGGCTTGGGCGTGGAGGTGACGCAGTTCTATCGCGGTGCGCAGATCCTGCGGGGCTTTGATGATGAGGCGCGGGGCCATGTGGCGATGGCGATGCACGAGGGCGGCATCACCATCCGCTGCGGCACGGATGTGAAAAAGCTGGAGAAAACCCCGGCAGGCATTCAGGTCACCCCTACGATGGGCGCCGATCTGGCGGTGGACCTTGTGCTGTTCGCCACGGGCCGGGTGCCGAACTCGGGCGGCTTGGGGCTGGAGGCACTGGGCGTGCAATTCGGGCGGCGCGGGCAGATCGTGGTGGATGCCTACAGCCAGACGGCGGTGCCATCCATCTTTGCGGTGGGCGATGTGACAGACCGGCTGAACCTGACGCCCGTGGCCATTCGGGAAGGGCATGCCTTTGCGGATACGGTCTTTGGCGGCAAGCCGACGAAGGCGGATCATGACCTTGTGGCAAGTGCTGTGTTCACGCAGCCGGAACTGGCGAGTGTCGGCCTGTCCGAGGAAGCGGCGCGGGAACAGGAGCCGATCGAGGTTTATGTCGCAGCGTTCCGCCCGATGCGCACGGCGTTTATCGGGCGGGCTGACCGG
>JALOSO010000314.1 GCA_025458385.1 Paracoccaceae bacterium
TGGCGGCCTTGTCGAACTGATCCGCATGGGCTTTGAGACGCTGGTTGAGGCTGGGTATGAACCCGAAATGGCCTATTTCGAATGCCTGCACGAAGTGAAGCTGATCGTGGATCTGATCTACGAAGGCGGCATTGCCAACATGAACTACTCGATCTCGAACACGGCCGAATATGGCGAATACGTCAGCGGCCCGCGCATCCTGCCTTATGATGAGACGAAGGCCCGCATGAAAGCGGTTTTGAAAGACATCCAGACCGGCAAGTTCGTGCGTGACTTCATGCAGGAAAACGCCGTCGGCCAGCCCTTCTTCAAGGCCACCCGCCGGATTAACGATGAACACCAGATCGAACAGGTCGGCGAGAAACTGCGCGCCATGATGCCTTGGATTTCCAAGGGCAAGATGGTGGACCGTTCGCGGAACTAAAGATTGCGTGGGTTTCACCCACCCTACATTTCCGCGTAGGGTGGGTGAAACCCACCATTTCCGAGGGCGCAGCATGAACAGACTATCGGGCAAAGTCGCGCTGATCACCGGCGGGGCTACAGGCATGGGCGGGGCCGCCAGCCGCCTTTTTGCGACCGAGGGCGCAAAGGTTGGCATCCTTGATCACAATCTCGCCGCCGCCGAGGCGACTGCGGCCGAGATTCGCGCTGCAGGTGGCCTCGCCTTCGCGGTGCAGGCTGATGTCTCAGACGCCGCCCAAGTTACCGCTGCCGTCGGCACCATCACCGCCGCCTTTGGCCCCATCACCGTGCTCTTCAACCACGCTGGCACCATCGTCATCAAACCATTCTTGGAGACGACCGAAGAAGAATGGGATTGGCTGCATGCTGTCAACGTCAAGGGCATGTTCCTGACGACAAAGGCCGTGCTGCCCCAGATGATCGCCGCAGGCGGCGGCAGCATCGTCTGCACGTCGTCCATCAGCGCCGTTGCCGGTACGCCGATGGAGGTGCTTTATGACACCACCAAAGGCGCCGTCCACATGTTCGCCCGCGCCATCGCCGTGGAATTCCGTGACAGGAACATCCGCTGCAACGCCGTCTGCCCCGGCTTCATCGAAACCCCGCATGGCCTGCGGGAGGTGCGCGATCTGCAGGCTCTTGGCGTCGACGTGTCCCAGGCCGCCATCGCCGCTGCGCAAGGGCGCATCGGCAGGCCGGAAGAGGTGGCGCAGGCCGCCCTTTTCCTTGCGTCCGATGAGGCGAGTTTCGTCAACGGCACGCATCTTTTTGTGGACAACGCCTTTACCGCCATCTGAAATTCGCGCAACGCTCCGGGCCGCTCATCACTCCCTCCGGTCGTTCTTCGCTGAAGTCATTGGCGAAGAACGACCGGAGGGAGTGATGAGCGGCCCCTTGGCCACCCCCACGCAACTTCCCGCGTGTTGCGCGCTTGCCATCAGCGCCTCCCCGCCACCCTTTCGCCCTGCCCTTTCCATCCCTGGCCTGACGCGCAACCATAGCGCGATTGCAAAAGGAGAGGCCGATGCAGCCACCCATCCCGGAACGTCTGACCCCGCAGCCCACGGGTGGCCTGATCGTCACCTTCAAGCCGGGCGTCGATCATGCGGCGCAGGCGCAGTGCCTGCATGATTGCATAGGCCCGCAGGCCCGCAGCTTTTCCACCACCTCAGACGATCTGGCCGACATCGATGCCGCAACAACGGCCGTGCTGCTGGATGACAGCGGCGTCGCCATCATCCTTGACCGTGACGAATCGCCCGAGATTCAGGCCCGGCTTTTGGCCGCCGATCAGATTGCCGAGGTGCGCCCCGAGTTCTGGATGTTTGCACTGGACCAGTTTCAAGATACCGGCGCGGCAACCTGGGGCCTGCAGGCCACGGGCGCGCTGACCAGCCCTTTTACAGGGCAGGGCATTGACCTTTGTGTGCTGGATACCGGAATCGACCTGCAGCACCCGGATTTTCTGACCCGCGCGATCACGCAGCGCAGCTTTGTGGCCGCCGAGGACGTCATGGATGGCAATGGCCACGGCACCCATTGCGCCGGCACCGCCGCCGGCCCCCGGCCCAAGGGCGATACTCCACGCTATGGCGCGGCCCCCAATGCCAATCTGCATGTGGGCAAGGTGCTGTCAAACGCCGGATCGGGGCGCGAGCGTGACATCATCGCCGGCATGCTTTGGGCGATCAATGCCGGATGCGAGGTCATCTCGATGTCCCTTGGCCGCGCTGTTGCGGCGGGCGAAGGGCCATCGCCAGATTACGCGCGGATTGGCGCGCTGGCCTTGCAGCGCGGATCGTTGATCATCGCCGCGGCAGGCAATGACAGCGCGCGCCGTTATGGCCATATCGCCCCGGTCGGGGCACCGGCGAATTCACCGGCCATCATGGCCGTGGCCGCCGTCGATCAGGCGCTTGACGTGGCCGAGTTTTCCTGCGGCGGCGTCAATCCGCAAGGCGGAGAGGTGGATATCGCCGCACCCGGCGTGGGCATCTATTCTGCATCCCCCCGCCCCGAGATGTACCGCATCCTGCGTGGCACCAGCATGGCCTGTCCGCATGTGGCAGGGCTTGCCGCACTGCTGGCGGAAAGTGACCCCGGTTTGCGCGGCCAGGCGCTGTGGGACGGGTTGACAAGGACGGTGCGCAAGCTGCCCTTGCCCGCGCGCGATGTGGGGGCGGGGCTGGCCCTGGCCCCAGGGGGCGGGGCGATTGCCTGACCTTGGCCCCGCGACAGAACGGCGCTAGAAAGACAATATGTCAGAAGTCCAGATCAAGATCATTCTCGACGCGGCGCATATCGCCGAAACCGCGCAATACTGCCAAAGCTTTGCGGCGATGGGCCTGTCCATCGACAGCAGTTTCCCCGAGATCGGCGTGATTTTTGGGGCGGGCGATCCAGCCTTGCTGGTTCAGATGAACGCCATGGATGGCGTGGCCGAGGCGGTGGTCGAAGGGCAGTTGCACGGTCTTTGACCGCGGCGGCGGGGCACGGCCTTGCATTTGGGGGCTGCAACGCCGGATCGGGGCATCAAGCAGGCTTGGCGCAGCACAGCCTGACCTTAAACCGCGGCTTCTACCGCCTCGACGATCTCACCCACCAACTGACGCAGCATGCCTTCGTCTTCACATTCCGCCAT
>JALOSO010000315.1 GCA_025458385.1 Paracoccaceae bacterium
CGGCGCGAAGGGTTTGCTCTTCAACTCCGGGTGAAACTGCACCCCGATGAACCACGGGTGATCCTTCACCTCCACGATCTCCGGCAGCTTGCCATCCGGGCTCATCCCCGAAAAGATCAGCCCACAGGCCTCCAGCCGCTCGCGATACGCAATATCCACCTCATACCGGTGCCGGTGGCGTTCCTCGATCACCGTGCCCCCATACACCTGCGCCACCTTTGACCCCGGCGTCAGGTTTGCCGTATAGGCCCCCAGCCGCATGGTCCCGCCCTTCGCATCCCCCACCTTGCGTTGCACCGTGTGGTTGCCCTGCACCCATTCCTTCAGGTGATAGACCACCGGCGTGAACCGCTTTGCCCCTGCCTCATGGTCAAACTCCTCACTCCCCGCATCCGCCAGGCCCGCAAGGTTGCGGCTGGCCTCGATCACCGCCATCTGCATCCCAAGGCAAATCCCCAGATAGGGTACCTTCTTTTCACGCGCGAATGTCGCCGCCTTGATCTTGCCTTCCGTCCCCCGCTCGCCAAACCCCCCTGGCACAAGGATCGCATGAAAGCGCTGCAGCCAGGGCGCCGGGTCTTCACGCTCGAATATCTCTGCGTCGATCCATTCCGCCCGCACCTTTGTGCGGTTCGCCATGCCCCCATGCGTCAGCGCCTCGGCAATCGACTTATAGGCATCCTCCAACTGCGTGTATTTGCCCACAATCGCCACCCGCACCTCGCCTTCGGGGTGGTTCATCCGGTCCATCACATCTTCCCAGCGGGCCAGATTGGGCTTTGGTGCCGGCGTGATGCCGAACGCATCCAGCACGGCCTGATCCAGCCCGGCCTTGTGATAGGCCAAGGGTGCCTCATAGATGGTTTTCAGGTCATAGGCGGGGATGACGTGTTCCTTGCGGACATTGCAGAAGAGGGCGATTTTCTCGCGCTCGCGGTCCGGGATCGGGTGTTCGGAGCGGCAGACCAGAACATCAGGCGCAAGGCCGATGCTTTGCAATTCCTTGACCGAATGCTGGGTGGGTTTGGTTTTCAGCTCACCACTGGCGGCAAGGTAGGGCAGCAGCGTGAGGTGCATGAGGATCGACTGGCCGCGCGGGCGTTCATGGATGAACTGGCGGATCGCCTCAAAGAACGGCAGGCCCTCGATATCGCCCACCGTGCCGCCGATCTCGCACAGCATGAAGTCGACCTCATCATCACCGATGCGCAGGAAGTCCTTGATTTCATTGGTCACATGCGGAATGACCTGAATGGTTTTCCCCAGATAATCGCCCCGGCGCTCTTTCTCCAGCACGTTGGAATAGATGCGGCCGGAACTGATGCTGTCGGTCTGGCGCGCATGCACGCCAGTGAAACGTTCGTAATGGCCAAGGTCGAGGTCGGTTTCCGCGCCATCGTCGGTCACGAAGACCTCGCCATGTTCAAAGGGCGACATCGTGCCGGGATCGACGTTGAGATAGGGGTCAAGCTTGCGCAGGCGGACGGTATAGCCACGCGCCTGCAACAGCGCGCCAAGGGCGGCGGATGCAAGACCCTTGCCAAGCGAGGATACAACCCCACCGGTGATGAAAATATAGCGCGCCATGTGGAAAGCCCCCGTTTTATCACGGCGATTCGGCCCGGCAGAATCGCGGTATCACGGGATTTGAGAAGTAACCGAAGGCGGGGCCACGCGCAAGGCGGCACGCAAGATGATGTCGCGGCAACGATGTCTGCCGCAACGGGTGGGGGGGTCAGTCTTGCGGCAGGGGCGCTTCGGCCGGGGCATCCGCTGGTGAAGGCGGCAGCAGGTTTTCCCCCAGAGGTGCCGTTTCAGGCGCGGTGTCCGGCGCTTCGCCACCGAACTGGTCGGTCACGGAACTGGCGGATGATCCGGCAGCAGCCAGAATCGTCAGGGTGATGGACGTGGTGATGAAGGCGGCCGTAAAGATCCAGGTCAACCGCGTCAGGGCCGATGCGGCACCCCGCCCGGTCATCACACCGCCACCGCCGCCACCCATGCCAAGCCCACCACCTTCCGAGCGCTGCAGCAGCACAACGCCGATCAGAAGCAGGGCGAGGATCAGGTGGACGGTAAGGACGACGTTTTCCATGGCGGGTTCCGAAGGCTGCGATGCGCCTATCTAGGGTGTCCGCGCCAAGGCTGCAACCGGTATTGATCAGGCGATCCTGCGGGTGGGGGAATTTCGCAGGCGGCGGCTTGTCCTGCGCCTATCGGCGCGCCGCAGATGCGGGCCGCAGCGCGCCAGGGTGGCCCCCGCGCAGCACATCTGCGTGATCTGCTGGCAGACCTGCGGACGATCCGCCTGACCGCCAAAGAAATCTGTTGCGACAAAGGCCGAAAACCTATCCTTTGGCCATATTGAACGGCGTTAAATCATATGGAGAGTAAAATGGGTGGACCTTACGTTTACGCAAATGTTGATTCCCTTGAGGGCAAGGCAAAGGTTTCAACCGGGTCATGTGCGGCCTTGATCCAGCACTATCTGACGGTAGGCAAGGCGTCGACATGGCGGGCCGGGGTGTCTGTCACGCAATCAGGGGTGACGATTGCAAAGGGTACTGCGATTGCGACCTTCGTGAATGGCAAATATCCGAACAAGCCCTCGGGCAATCATGCGGCTTTCTTCATCTCGAAAGACGCGGACGGGATTACCGTCATGGACCAGTGGACATCGAAACCATCCATCGGCAGCCGCAAGCTGCGCTTCAAGGGCAAGAATGCTGATGGCACGTTCAAAGACCCCAGCAACAATGGCGACGCTTTTTCGGTGATCATGACATGAGGGGGGCTATCGCATTATCGGCTGGATTTATCCTTGCCACATCAGGGGCTTGCTGGGCGGAAACCTATGCCTGCCCCGCGTTGTTGTCTGATGCGAGGGCCGCCGAAACCGGCGCAACGGCAGTCTGGCAGATGGTTGACACGACAGTGGCCCCGGGGGCCGGGCAACTGCTGGCGGTCGAGATCTTTGACGGCCCGCCAACGCAACTGTACCAGTTGGCCCCCGCCGTGACACCCACCACAGATGGCACGTCAGATGTTTATGATCTGGACGGGGTCGTGCAGGCGTTTATCCGCTGCCGCTATGACGGCGCGA
>JALOSO010000080.1 GCA_025458385.1 Paracoccaceae bacterium
TCCATGCACCCGAGCCGAACCAGAACCGAAAGTCCGCGCAGCGAAATGGGCAGGCGATATCCGTTACATCTGGACCCGCGAGGGCTGGCTGTATCTGGCTGTGATCCTGGACCTGCAATCGCGGCGCGTCATCGGTTGGGCCGTCAGCAACCGGATGAAGCGCGATCCGTTGGCCGGTAGGCGATGTTTACATCGCCGTAAGGCTGGCGATCCGGGCACTGAAGATGGCCATCGCCCTGTGGTCACCACCCAGGGGCTGCGTCTTCCACAGAGATCGCGGCAGCCAATACTGTTCGCATGACTACCAGAAGATCCTGCGCGAGCATGGGTTCACGGTGTCCATGAGCGGAAAGGGCAACTGCTATGACAACGCAGCAGTCGAAACTTTCTTCAAGACCATAAAGGCCGAGCTGATCTAGCGACACGCATGGCAGACCCGACGACAGGCCGAAACCGCGTTCGGGCATTCCTTCGGACCAATGGCAGGCATGCCCTCACTCCAATACATCAACGGCTTCAATAACCCGCGCCGTCGGCATTCAGCATTGGGAGGCAAAAGCCCCTTGGCATTCGAACGCCAAGTGGCCTAAACGAGCACTGGGGGCGGCACAAATACGCGACAGGTCCAGTCCTGTGCGATCAAGCACGGGCCTGTCAGTAACGGAAGATATCGGTGAACTCGGTACCTAACGCCAAGGCTCCGGCTCATAGGCCGCCTTTGCCACGACTTTATTCGCATCGGCACGCGTCCGGTACCGGCCGATCATCTCTCCAGCCTCGTTGTCGTCCACGGCGAACACCCGATACATGTTCCAGCTCTTGTCAGAATTCGGCTTGAGCTGAAACACACGGCCGTTCTTGCGGCAATAGAAGCACTTTGAACCTTTGATCTGTGTCCAAGGGCAGTCGCCGTAGGACAGCAAGCGTCGTTCGCGCTCCAACCTCGCTGCTTCAAGCCGACTTTCTTCCTCTTTGCGCCGCGCGTCCTGCAAGCGCTGCCATTGCGCCGCAACATACTCAGACAGCCTGCCGATAATGGCGGGCATCTCGGTGCCTGCAGATTTTTCGGCTTGGTAGATCTCGAGGCATTCTGCCTGCAGGTCTGGTTCGGGCGATGCGATGTATTCGACCTCAATCAGATGCCGCATGCGCTGCTCAAGATCTGTCATTGTCAGTGGCTGCCCGGGCAAGGTGTTCAAGAACGCCAGCATATCGTCATTTGGCATCCAGCAGTCCAAAGCTGAGGAAATGACAGTGTCGCGCGGACCTTCCCACTTGCGCCAAACAGACCCGTCAGAATCGAGGGACTTGACGATCTGCAAGGCAAGCTTCGTCAGAAAATGCGGATCGCGAATGTGACGGAGGGAGGGGCTACGAACATGATCAGCCAAAAGACGATGAACGTTCGAAGTGCGCTGATCCATGTACATGTGGCACCATAGATGGAAATGGCTGAGGGAATTCGGATGAACGAGGTCAATGTCATTCTTAGCCAGTGGCGGCCTCCGATCAAGCGCGGCAGTTGTTCAACGACCTCGTGCGGAGAATAGTCGCGTCAATCCCCGCATATTCTGCGGCGTTAATTCTTGCGGATGCGGCGAATAGGATGCATTATCGCCGCATCTGGCGCGGAGTTTACGATGTACATCTGGGAGAGGCCGGACTGGCCAACACTGACCTGGCGCGATGGCAGCATCGCAACACCGCTGGCGGCTGTGCGTCATGATCAGGGTCGACTGATCGGCCGGATGGAATCCCTTGGGTTCAAGCTGCGCGAAGAAGCGGTGCTGCAGACACTCACGCAGGATGTGCTCAAGACCAGCGAGATCGAGGGCGAGGCGCTGGACGCCACACAGGTCCGCTCATCGCTTGCAAGACGCCTTGGCATCGATATCGGTGCCCTGCCCCCGACCGACCGCAATGTCGAGGGCATCGTCGAGGTGATGCTGGATGCGACCAGAAACTACACCGCAGCCCTGACAGCGGAGCGTCTGTTCGGCTGGCATGCCGCCCTGTTCCCGACCGGGCGCAGCGGCATGACACGCATTCGCGTCGGGGGTTGGCGCGACGACAGTTCGGGGCCGATGCAGGTAGTGTCGGGACCATTCGGTCGAGAGCGCGTCCACTTCGCGGCCCCTCCAGCCGATAAGGTCGCGGCGGAGATGGGCGCGTTCCTGACATGGTTCAACGCACCCCTTTCCACCGATCCGGTGATCAAGGCGGCTCTGGCACATCTGTGGTTCGTGACGATCCACCCGTTCGAGGATGGCAACGGCCGCATCGCCCGCGCCATCGCTGATCTTGCGCTTGCGCGGTCGGAGGCCAGCCCGCAGCGTTTCTACAGCATGTCGGCGCAGATCCGGATCGAGCGGTCAGACTATTATGATGAACTGGAGCACACCCAGAAGGGGGCGACGGATGTGACTGAGTGGTTGACCTGGTTCCTTGCCTGCCTTGGTCGGGCAATTCATGGCGCCGATGGTGTCCTGGCAGCAGTCATCGCCAAGGCCCAGTTCTGGGAACGCGCTGCAACGCTGGCGCTGAACGAACGCCAGATCAAGATCCTGAACCGGCTGCTTGACGGTTTCGAGGGCAAGATGACATCGTCCAAATGGGCGATCATCGCCAAGTGCTCTCAAGACACCGCGAACCGCGATATCGCGGCCTTGCAGGATATGGGGCTTCTTCGCAAAGGCGAGGCCGGTGGCCGCAGCACAAGCTACGAGCTCATCCTGTAAGCGTTTCTGCTTACACGCGGCATTGACAGCAGACAGCCAGTTTGGGCTCAATTGTCTGGCAATGACCACACGGATAAGAAGCTTTGGAATATGCACTAGTGGGAGGCGAAAGGACGACTCCG
Source organism: Paracoccaceae bacterium (assembly GCA_025458385.1). Taxonomy (GTDB): domain Bacteria; phylum Pseudomonadota; class Alphaproteobacteria; order Rhodobacterales; family Rhodobacteraceae; genus JAAFHS01. The sequence continues at coordinate 2,861 of JALOSO010000080.1, forward strand.
CAACGTAATCTTGTCGGGCTGTGTCCCATTTGCGGCGCTTCGGTAACCGCGAAATGTGGTGAAGTCAGGATTTGGCATTGGGCGCATAAGGGCAGGAAGCACTGTGATCTTTGGCACGAGAATGAAACCGAGTGGCACAGATCTTGGAAGCATCAGTTTCCCACAGCATGGCGCGAAACGATGGTGCAATCAGAAGACGGCACGCGCCATGTGGCCGACATCAAGACGGAAGCAGGATTGGTCGTCGAGTTCCAACATTCGCACCTTTCGACAGTCGAGCGACGAGAGCGTGAAGCCTTCTATGACAACCTGATCTGGGTCGTGGATGGAACACGCTTAAAGCGTGACCTAGATTTCTTGGGGCATATTCATTTTCACCAGAGCTCTGGCCCTCGGCCTGACGTCGTTCCCTTCAATTGGCGGGTTCCTCAGATAACAAGACGTTGGGACGAGAGCACTAAGCTTGTCTTCCTGGATTTCCACGACGATCATGTTTGGTGTGTTCCTCCAATAACGAACGTCTGGCGCAAGTACGCGACAAAGGTTCCCAAGGACGAGTTCGTGTCCGCTTTGTTGGCAGGCTCACTCCCCACCAACATATTTCGGTACGAGCACGTAGAAAGAGTTCCAAAGCCTGGGTTGGCGCCCGCTTGGTACGGCGCTCGTAAAACGTTGACATGGCGTTGACACAAAATGCGCAAGCAAAAAGCCGCCCTTGCGGACGGCTCGTAACTTCTTGATATCATTGTTAGTGTTGGTTGCGGGGACAGGATTTGAACCTGTGACCTTCAGGTTATGAGCCTGAGTGTGACATTTCATTCAAGTCATGTGTATCGGAATGACTTGCCTTGGTTTCGCGTGAGCAAAGCTACCGCTCATTCGAACAGAGAGATGACATGCCGCCTATACGGCTTGAGCTTATGCTTTTCCACCAGCTGTGCCGCCCTTGCGAATTCGGGGCTGCCGCGGTCAAGATGATGATGATGATGATGATAGTCGAGCATCAGCTGCATTTCATCACAAGTCAAAACGGCGCGATCTGTGAATTCGGCAAGTATCTCAGCCTTTCTTTCAGCTGAAATCCGTCCGTAATGCTGCATGGTGATGGCCTCTGTTTCATGGCCGAGGTTCAGTGACCATGCCTTGCGCATTTCGCTCGTGCGGCAAAGCTGGTCACCAAGGTTCGCTAGCATGTGTCGCGCTGAATGTGGCGTGTAACGCTGTCCAACGATCGCACTCGCCCGGCGGAAGATTACGTCCACGGTCGATGCACTGCGCATCGGCGGGATTTCCGGGCGGTCAGGTTTGGTCCGCCATCGAAGCCGCGAAAGCACATGCATATCTGGGAAAAGCGAATCGTTGTCGCGCAGCCCGAGGCCCCGCGCCTCAGCATACCATGCGCAAAAGACCGCCTGAAAGGCTTCAGTTCGTGGGAACCAGTCAATGACAAAGCTCTTCCCATTCTTGGCACGCAATGTCTCACCATCATGAAAGATCTTTCTTCGTGCAACGTCGACATGGCACATGCGCAGGGAAATCAATGCCGATTCCCGTAGCCCAGCCATGAACGCCAAGGCGAGAACGGCCCTGTCACGCCGATCGATCAGCCGGGTTTGGGGCAGGCCGTTCAGCATCTGGATGGCTTCGCTCAGCGTCGGACAGCTGCGCGGGTCTGATTGATCATTCTTGGCAGTCAGCCCGCGGGGAAGGGCAAAATAGCCACTGACACTTGCCAGATGCTTGAAGCCGTTCTGCTTTGCCAGCCAGTCAAAGAAGGCGCGAAGATGTGATGCCCGGTGGCGCACCGTTGACCGACTGAGACCACCCTCAGACCCCATGACTTTTGTCCTTCCGACCAAGGCTGCGCGCCAGCCATCAGCATCGCGATCCTTGATATCAGCAAAGGAACGCACTGAGACATATCGCTCAAAGTCGCGGATCGAGATCAGATGGGCATCCACTGTCTTGGCGTCATAGCACCTGGCATAGGCCTGCCAGTCGTACAGCAGACGGTCGTTCTGGGTGAGTGGCGCACAAGGGAGGTCCTTACCTTTCCCAATATGAAGCGGGTGTGGCATTCCTCCTTCGTCCAACGCCAGATCGTTGGCCGTGACACCGCATAGCGCGCTGCAACGGCAACGTCCGACAGGAAAGGCCGCTCAGGCTCTCGCACGTCGACTGGCGCAGTTGTCACGCAGGGCTGTTTGGCATCAGCTGCGGCAAAAGATGGTGTCTTAACGGGCGTCTTCACGGCGCCTTGCCCTGCCCTGGCAGTACCAGCCCTTGCAGAAGGCTGCACTCCAACTTGCACGGATTCGTGGTCAAACAGATCAGGCTGAACCGGATGAATTCTAGACATGCGCCTACCCTCAAGTTTGGGTGGCTGGGCACGTCCTATGCGTCAGCGGGTTGGTTTTGAGCAGATGCAGTGATTCATTGACAAGACACCACTACATGCTGCTACAGAATAAAACGAAAACAGACAGACACGCAACAACGGAATTACAAGAAGGCAATGTGGGTTTGAATGTGGGTCGACGTTCATGATGACAGACCCTGCCGACGCCCTTTCTGCCGACGTTGCCGCGCTCCATGCCGCCTTTGTCACGCATATCACGGACGATCCAACTTCCACTGCCCGGCTTGAGATACCCTCGTCCGAGCGAACCGATTGTCTAAGGCGATCCCCGCCGCCAAAGTCCGAACGCGGGAGAAGGTCAAGGCGAAGGCTGCCGCACTGGCTTGGGAGATCGCGGGGAAGGGGTCCTCGATGCCTTCTGACTTGAGGCACTGCAGGGCTTACCAGAAGATCTGACCGGGCAGAAAGCCCCCCGGATGTTCCGGAAAAGCCTGTCTAATCCCGTTACATCGCGTTGCAATTGGGATCATGAAGGATGGCTAGCTGAAGGGATAGCAATAAAAGTCGAGCTTGAAATTTGCACGAATTTTCAGTTACTTATCTAAATAATTGGAGCGGGCGGCGGGAATCGAACCCGCGTCTTTAGCTTGGAAGGCTAAGGTCTTACCATTACACAACGCCCGCGCTGCCATGCACATAGCACCCCCTTGCTGCAGGCTCAACTCCCCGCCATCAGGTAATTCTGCCCGCCCCCGTGCCATGGGCCGTCACGGGGCCGCAACCGGTTCAATCAGTTGCGGTCCGCTGGCACGGTTGGTGTTCACCGCTGTTCCCACCCGGTGGCATTGCATCACATCCGCGGCCGAGGCCCGCATCAGTACTGCCGCACCATGCCCCGCCTCACCCAGCCACAGCGGCCAGTCCTGCTGTTCCAGGATCACCGGCTCTCGGTGGTGAAGGCCGCGCATGCCCGGCCCTGCTTCGGTCGAGACGATGGCCAGCGTGTCGATATCATTCCAGCGTTGCCACAGGCCCGCCAGCGCCATGGGCGCGCCATCGCGGCGGGTGAAATACCAAGGCAGACGCGCGCTGTTTTCGCCCGCCTGCCATTCGTAAAAACCCGTCACCGGCACGATACAGCGTCGCTGACGCACCGCATCGCGGAAGGCCGGTTTGCTTGCCACGGTTTCGGACCGGGCATTGATGATCAGCGGCCCGTCGTTCACTGCCTTGTACCAGCCCGGCAAAAAACCCCACCGCATGGCCCGCAGACGGCGCTGGCCCGCGTCGTCGGCCCCGGTAACAACCGGCAGCATGTTCGTGGGGCAGACGTTGTAATTCGGCCCCGATGGCAGGTCATTGCCAGGGACCGCCCGGAACAGGGCCGCAAGGGCCGTGTTCGCCGTTGTATGAACGATCCGCCCGCACATGGCGCGGCCCCCTTGCACAGCAGGGGGCCGCCGTTCAGGACAGCCGCCCCCATCTGCCTGCAGATAACAGCATCACCGCGCCCCTGTGCAAGGCCCACCCTGTGGGATCAACGACTGCGTGGGGCAGGCCCAAGATGGCATCATTCCTTGCGGGTGATCCGGCCGTCGGTATAGGGCGCATAGGCCCCCTGGCCTGCCATGTATTCGGCAACCACATCGGCAAGGTCAGGCCCGAAATCATAGGCATTTGCCGCATTCACGAACATGGCAAAGCCGTCACCGCCGCCGCGCACATAGTTGTTCGAGACCACGTTATAGTTCGCGGCGGGGTCGATCGGCCCCCAGGCATCGCCACCGACCAGGACCATCACATCGCTGACCCGCGATCCCGCGGCCGCGGCCGGATCAAAGCTGTATTTCAGGCCCGCCACCTGGGCAAACCGCCCTGCCCCGTTTTCCAGATCGGATACCCCGTTTTCAAGCGCCGCCACAAGATCAGCCCCGGTCACCGTAAATGTCGACAAGGTGTTCTGAAATGGCAGCACGGTCAGCACTTCACCCATCGTCACCGGCCCGGCGTCAATGCTGGACCGCAGCCCGCCGCCGTTCTGGATGGCAATCGTGACCCCCTGATCTGCCACCCGGGCCAGCATGGCATCGGCCACCAGATTGCCCATGGCGCATTCCATCTGGCGGCACACTTCGCGGCTGCCTTCGATGATTGCCGCAGACTCTGCCACCACCCGGTTCTTCAACTCTTCAATCGGGCCGCCAAGTTCCGCGATCCGCGCCGCCATGGCCGCATCTGGTTCTACCGCCGCATCCAGCAACATTACGTCGCCGCTGTAATCCGTCACCATCCCCGCATCATCAAAGGTCAGCACCAGATGGCCCAGATATTTCGAATAGGCATAGGCCGTTACAACCGGCACCTCAAACGCCTCATCGCCCTGCGTGATCGGCGTCGGGTATTGCGCCTGTCCTTCCTCGGGCGTGGCCAGCATCAGCGTATGGCTATGCCCACCCACCACGGCATCCAGACCTTGCACCTTGGCCGCGATGATCTGGTCCTTGGCAAAGCCCACATGCGTTAGCGCGATGACTTTCGTAACACCCTCATCCGTCAGCATTTGCACATCCGCCTGCAGGCTCTCGATCTCATCCTGAAACGTCACATTCGGCCCGGGCGAGGATGTCTCTACCGTATCGGTCGCCAAGGCCGACACGATCCCGATCTTCTCGCCCCCGACCTCCAGCACAAGATGGTTCTCGACCTTGCCCGCCAGCACATTCGATGCACTCAGATCCAGATTCCCCGAGACCAGCGGCGCATTCAGCGCATCGGCAAAAACCGCCAGTTCCTCTGGCCCATCATCAAATTCATGGTTGCCCACTGCCATCGCATCAAAGCCGATGTCATTCATCAACTCTGCAATCAGCCCGCTTTTGTAGGTGGAATAATAGAGCGACCCCTGAAACTGGTCCCCCGCATCCAGCACGATCACATTGCCGCCGGCGGCGATGATCTCGTCCCGCTTGGCATTGATCGCGGCCTTCACCCGCGCCATGCCGCCAAAGCATTTGTTTTCAGCCGCGTCCTCTGCCGAACAGGTCGAATCAAATGCATTCACCGCCTCGATCCGGCTGTGCAGGTCATTGATGTGCAGAATATGCAGTGTGTAATCCGCCTGTGCTGCAACAGGAAACAGAATGGCCGCCGAGGTCAGCAAAACACGCATCGCAAGAATCTCCTTAAGGTTTGATTGCGCCAACCTGACACCACCTTTGCTTGCGTCAATGGTGGTTCTGCATCGCCCCTGCGACATCGGCATGACTGCGCTTGGCATTGACCATTTTGCAGGCTCAGTGCATGGATCACGCCCATGCTGATATACAAAATCTTTCGCCGTTCCGAATGGGATGCCTTCCGCGCCGCAGGCGAAACCCTTGGCGCGCCCATCGACGTGGCCGATGGCTATGTGCATTTTTCGACGGCAGCACAGGTGGCCGAGACCGCTGCCAAGCATTTCGGTACCGAAAGCGATCTTGTCCTTTTGGCGTTGAACCCTGATGCCTTGGGCGATGCCCTGAAATGGGAACCTTCGCGCGGTGGTGCCCTGTTCCCCCACCTGTATCGCCCGCTGCGGTTGGCTGACGTCATCTGGGACAAAAGCCTGCCTCTTGGTGCCACGGGCCATATCTTCCCTGAGGGTGTCTGGTGAGCTTTTACGAACGCGCAGGCCTTGCCCTGCTTCGCTGGTTTGATCCCGAACGTGCGCACGGCCTTTCGCTGCTCGCCTTGCGCACCGGCCTTGCGCCCCTGCCCGGCCTTGTCACCTCGCCCCGCCTCGCCACCACTTTGGCGGGCATGTCGCTGCCCAACCCTGTGGGCCTTGCCGCCGGTTATGACAAGAACGCCACTGCCATCGCCCCCCTGACCCGCGCCGGGTTCGGCTTTATCGAGGTGGGGGCGGCAACGCCTGTGGCCCAAGAGGGCAACCCACGCCCGCGCCTGTATCGGCTGACCGAGGACCGCGCGGCCATCAACCGCTTTGGCTTTAACAATCAGGGTATGGCCGTCATTGCCGCCCGCCTGTCTTCGCGCCCTGCTGGCCCGGTGCCGGTCGGCCTGAACCTGGGTGCCAACAAGACCAGCGCCGACAAGGCCGCCGATTTTGCCAATGTCCTTGCGACCTGCGGTCCGCACGTGGATTTCGCCACGGTCAATGTCAGCAGCCCGAACACCGAAAGACTGCGTGATCTGCAGGGGCCTGCGGCGCTTGCCGCCCTGCTGACCCGCGTGATGGAAACCCGCGCCGCCCTTGCCCGCCCTATCCCGGTTTTCCTGAAAATCGCGCCTGATCTGAATGATGATGAACTTGCCGCCCTGGCCGAGGTTGCGCTGGCCAGCGGCATCGCCGGCATCATTGCGACGAACACCACACTGTCCCGCGAAGGTTTGAAAAGTGCAAGTGCCACGCAGGCTGGCGGGCTTTCAGGCGCGCCTTTGTTCGAAAAGTCCACGCGCGTGCTGGCCCGGCTGTCGCAACTGACCGATGGCACGTTGCCGCTGATTGGGGTGGGGGGCATCAGCACAGCCGAACAGGCCTATGCCAAGATCCGCGCCGGCGCCGTGGCTGTACAGTTGTACACCGCGATGGTGTATCAGGGCATCACCCTCGCAGCCCGTATCGCCCATGAGCTTGATGGCCTGCTTGCGAAAGATGGCCACGCCACCGTCGCAAATGCCACCGGCACGGCGCGCGGCACATGGCTCTGACCCCGGGAGACTGAAATTTTTAGTACTAAAAATTTCAGCAGGCCGACGGCTGGTCAGAACGCCTTGAACGTCATTGTTGTCAGGGTTTTCACGATGCCCGGAATATCAAACAGCCGGTCCGAAAGATACCGCCCCACATCTTCGCCTTCGGGGATATAGACTTTGGCGATCAGGTCATATTCCCCGCTGGTCGAGAACAACTCGCTCACCACCTCGCGGTCATAAATCGCATCCGCCACCTGATACGTCTGGCCAGGGGTGCAGCGAAACTGAACGAACACGCAATTCATGGGGGCCTCCTGTCCGAACCCTAAAGCGAAGGCTCCGTCGCATCAAGGCTCAAGGGTGCTGCCGCCCGTGGCAGGTCCGCAATCGTCAGCCCAGCCACCGGTTTGCCAAGGCGGTAGCGCGTGATCCACAGAAGCCGCTTTTCCGCCCGCGTGATCGCCACATAGGCCAGCCGCTTCCACAAGGGCAACCCCGCCTCCATCCGCCCCGACTGCGCCGCCGCGAACAGATCCGGCGCAAAGACCTGCACATCCTGCCATTGGGACCCCTGCGCCTTGTGGATCGTCACCGCCGCCCCGTGCAGGAATGCCGCCCCCATCTTGGCCGCATGTGGGATATAGGGCTCCGCCTCATCCGGCTTTTCGATCTTGATGATCGAGGCCGCCGAAACCTGCGGCTCCTCCGCCCCCACCACGTGCAACTTGGCAAAGCCATCACGGTTGCCCGGCCCGAGGTAAATCACCTGCGCCCCCTTGATCAGGCCCCGCGCCTCGAGGTCGATCCGCTTCTTGCGGTGCTTCAAGGGCAGTTCGATGCCGTCACAGATCAGGGGTTCCCCCGGCAGCAATTCAAACTCTGGCGCGCCGTGGGCCGACCGGAACGCCGTGATCAGCCGCACCCGCGTGGCATTGCGCCACACCAGCACGGGGGATCGCGCCATCAGGTCACTATCCACCCGTTCCGCAATCACCACCCGCGCGTCGCCCCGCGCCGCATCCTCGACCATCCGTTCGAACGCGTCATAGCCCACCCGCTCATCCGCCAGCGCATGCGCCAGATCAAGGATCGGGTTATCCGCCGTCTGCCGGTGAATGCGGTTCAGCACCAGCTTGCGCGCCCCACCCATCCGGTCAAACACCATCTCGCCCGACTGGCCCACCGGCGCCAGCTGTGCCGGATCGCCGAACAGCACCAGCGTCGGGAAAATCTCGCGCAGGTCTTCGAACTGCCGTTCGTCCAGCATTGAGCTTTCATCAACAAAGCCGATATCCAGCGGTTCCTCGCGCCGTTTCCAGCCCTTGATGAAATCGCTGCCCTTCAGCCCTGCCGCCGCCAGCGCCCCCGGAATGGACGCGACGGACTGATAGAACGCATGCGCCCGGTCCAACGCGATATCCGTCAGCCCCTCGACCACTGGCCGTGGCCCGTTGCCCGCCAGCCATTCGGCAATCTTTTCATACTGCGGGTCATAAAGTGGCGTGGCACGCCGCGCAAGCGCAGCACCGAAGCCGCCTTGTTGGTGGGGGCCAGCACCGCCAGCGTGCGCCGGTCTTTCTTGCGTTTGCCTTCGTAATCGCCCGACACCACCGTCACGCCCGCCGCGACCAGCGCTTTTGTCAGGCTGGCCAGCAGCATCGTCTTGCCCGACCCCGCCTTGCCCACCACGGCGAGAACCGAGGCCTTGCTTTCGGGCGCGGGCAAGGTTGTGCCTTCGCCCAGATCAATGCCCACAGATAGCAGTTCGGCCGAAACGCGGTCATGCGCTTCGGCCTGATCTTCGGACAGGGTCATCGGAACATTCATGCGGCGGACCCTAATGCAGGGCCGCCGCAAGGACCAGAGCTGCCTAGCGGTTGCGGCTGGCCTCAAGCGTGTCGTCAAAGGTGCGCAGCCCGGCATGCGGCGCCTGCACCAGCACGGCCATGTTGCCCGGCTTGTGCTCATTCCGCCGCATCTTCATATGCGCGGCCGGAATGTCATCCCACGGGAACACCTCGGACATGCAGGGGTCCAGACGACGTTCCAGCATCAGCTTGTTCGCCGCACTCGCCTGTTTCAGGTTCGCGAAATGGCTGCCCTGCACGCGCTTTTGGTGCATCCACAGATAGCGCGCATCCAAGGTCAGGTTGAACCCCGTCGTGCCGGCGCAGATCACCACCATGCCGCCGCGTTTCACCACAAAATTCGATACCGGGAAGGTGCTTTCGCCGGGGTGTTCGAACACCATGTCGACGTTGTTGCCCTTGCCCGTGATATCCCAGATCGCCTTGCCGAACTTG
>JALOSO010000316.1 GCA_025458385.1 Paracoccaceae bacterium
AGTTCGCGTCGCCCTTGCCAACGACGATCTTTCGGAACATCTCGCTTGCCAGCCACCCCTTCAACGAAGGCAGACCATCATTTCGCCATTTGTGCCGCTACCGCTCTTTCAGCGTGCCGCATGACCTCAGGTCGTTGAACGGTCCCACGACCGACTGTTGATTTTGTTGAATTTCGTATCTCGAAACTAATAGCTACGCGACACGCACAGGCAGCGTTACAACCAGAGCCGCAATCAGCGCCAAGGCACCCGTCGCACCTCCAAACCCTCCCAATCCACGTGTCAGCGCAACGCCCAGCGTCAGCCCCAACAGAAACTCGGAAATTCCCGCCAGCGAGACAAACGTCAACCGACGACCCAGTTCCACCTTGGTCGCCAGCAGGTCCGAGACCGCCGCAAGGGCAACCGGGGTGACCGCGGCTGCGAAGAGCCCGCTCAACACCCGTTCCACATGGACTGCGTTCAACATTTCGAACACTGCGAAGGCCACTGTAGCCGCAGCAAAGCCCACAAGCCCGATCAGCAGGACAGCCGCCGCACCTACTGATCCGACAGCCGCACCCAGAACGGTGCACAAAGAAACAAGGCGAAGATATGAAGCGCCGTCAACAGCCCGGTAGCGCGCGACACCTGCTCCGCCTTGCCGGCCACGCACAGCAGGCATTCGATCAGGTCGGGCAGCTGCGGCAGCAATATCCCGAAACCGACGGAAATGGTGAACAAGTCAGCATCAGGGCTTCAAGCATAGATGCCCGAGCTCAGGCTTTGACAAGATCACGAGGGGTGTCTGTCATGCGGCGCGGCTCAGATCGCTGCAACTGTGCCAGTCAGCATATCACGCACCCGCCCGGCCACCTTGTTAAGCGCCGGATTATCGATGGCTTGCATCGACGCCACCGGATCAATCGCACTTACCTCGACTCCGCCTTCGATCTCGCGAAGTATAACGTTGCAGGGCAACATCGCACCGACGCGCGGTTCCATCCCTATGGCTTCCAGTGCCATCTTCGGATTGCAGGCCCCTAGAATCCGGTAGGCTGGCATATCCACGTCCAGCTTCTTCTTCATCGTTGCCTTGACGTCGATCTCTGTCAGCACGCCAAAGCCGTTCTCCGCAAGCGCGGCACGGGTTCGGGCATCGACCGCGTCAAAATCCGCGCCGGTGATCAGGCGGTTGATCGTATAGTTCATCGTGTTTCCTTTCGACTATTTGCGCAAATATTTGACCAGCGCCGCAATCGCGAGGCCGACCAGCACAAGGGTGACCATCATCCAGAGCCAGCCGAAGCCCATGCCAAATCCCATACCATAGCCTTTCATCTTTATGGCCTCCTGATCTGTGTTGGGATTTCTCCCGCTAATGCTGCTTCGCCTCGTTAGCGGGAGAAGAAAGGCGCGTCAGTTGTTGCCCATCATCCCGTGACCCATGCCCGGCATGTTGCCCTGCTGCCCGACCATGTGGCTTTGCATCATTTCTGCCATGGCGGCCATTTCAGCCTCTGTCACCTGCGCATCTCCATCGGCGTCGTGCATCTGCAAGGCACGCACGGTCATTGGTCGGGTGTGAGCCGCGTGCATCACCGCAAATTCATCCAGCGACAGGGTGCCATTGGCGTCGGTATCGTAGGTCTTGAGTTCAGCCTGCATGCCGGCCGTCATTTCCTCGGGGCTTAGCGTGCCATCCTTGTCGGCATCGAACGTGGTGATGGCAAAGCTTTGGCCGCCGCCCATCATGCCCATGGCCCCACCCATCATGCCGCCATGCTGGCCCGTCATGCCCATGCCGCCCCCCATCATGCCACCGTGCTGCATCTGGCCTTGCTGGGCAACGACCGGAACGGCGACAGCTGCCACTCCAAGGGCGGCAACGGTTGCGAGGGCGAATTTTGTCGAACGTTTCATTCTGTCTCTCCTGGATCAGTTTGCGATGTGTCCAATCTGGGGGGCAGGTGTCCCACAGGTTTGTCAGGGGGACGCCTGTTTTGTATCAATATGTCGCAAGCAAGGGTGCTGAGAGAAGTTTGCGACAATCTTCTGTCCGCAGAACCAAGGGGTTCAGATAGGGTCGACAGCAGGAGACAAGAAGATGACCCAGCCGCCGCATATCCTGATCGTCGATGACCACCGCGAGATCCGCGATGCGCTGGTGAAATATCTGGAAAAGAACGGCATGCGCGCGTCATCTGCCGCCGATGCGGTCGCGATGGATGCCGCGATAAAGGTGGGTCAGTTCGATCTGATCGTGCTAGATGTGATGATGCCGGGCGAAGATGGCCTGTCGGTCTGCCGGCGCCTTCACGCGCAAAGCAACATTCCGATCCTGATGCTGTCAGCCCTGGGTGACGAAACTGACCGTATCGTGGGGTTGGAGGTCGGGGCGGACGACTATCTGCCCAAACCCTTCAATCCGCGTGAGTTGCTAGCCCGGATCAAGGCGATCCTGCGCCGATCCGACCGGGCAGAAGTCGTTGGTGGCAGCCTTGCCGGGCATAGATTGGCCTTCGACCGATGGGTGCTTGATACCGACCGCCGGACCCTGACTGACGGCGATGGCGTCGAGGTCGCGCTGACAACCGCGGAATTCCGTCTGCTGACGGTGTTTCTGGAGCGGCCGCGCTTCGTGCTCAGTCGCGAACAACTGCTCGATCTCACATCGGGTCGCGCCGCACAGGTGTTCGATCGCACCATCGACAACCAGATCAGCCGCTTGCGCCGCAAGATCGAGGCCGATCCGGCCAAGCCTGCGCTGATCGCAACCGTCTGGGGTGGTGGCTACAGCCTTGCCGCAGACGTCAGTGCAATGCCATGAGTGCGCGCTTCCCGAAGCTTCGCAAGCTGTTCCCGCAATCTCTTGGCGGGCAGTTGCTGATCATGTTGCTTTTGGCGCTGGCCATCACACAAGGGCTTGGCCTGTTGTTGCTGACAGACGAGCGGAACCGGGCGGTTCGTGCAGCCCTCGGGCTGGAGGCGGCAGGGCGCGCTGCAAATGTTGTCTTGCTTCTGGATGGCGCCCCCACTGATCTGCGCTCGTCGATACTCCGCGCGGCGGATTCTCCGCTTGTCCGG
>JALOSO010000081.1 GCA_025458385.1 Paracoccaceae bacterium
ATCGCGCTCCACATCGAGGTGTCCTGGCCATGCCGCATCACATGGGCGGGCTTGTCGGTCATCGCAACCACGCCGGGCGCATGGCGCAGGTCGACCCGCCCGGTCAACCCGGCAGAGCGTGCCAGCAACGGGCGCAAGACAGCTTCATCGCCGTGCAGCAGATAGGATGCCGCCGGATTGCGTTCGGAAAATGCAGCAAGACCGGCAACAACAGCTGCCGGTCCCTGATCGCCACCCATGGCATCAATGGAAATCACGATGCGCGCGGCAGTGCTGGTCTCAGGGCTGTGCGCCTCGGGTGCCATGCAGGGCTGCGTGCAACGCGGGGCTTACGCCGCGTCGTCGTCCAGATCGACCACTTTCGCCGATGCCACAACTTCGCGCGCATCATAATGGCCGCAGGCGCCGCAGACATGGTGCGGGCGCTTCAGCTCGCCGCAGTTGGGGCATTCATTCGGGTTTGCAGCCACCAGGGCATCATGCGCACGGCGCATGTTCCGGCGGGATTTCGTTGTGCGGTTCTGCGGGACAGCCATGTCGCAACCTCGGGCAAAAGGGGGACATGCCCCTGATTATTGTTTCGGATCAATCCGTTAACGCAATGCCGTATGGGCCCGCATCTCGGGTTGAGTGAGGCGCGGAACATACTGCGATTCTGCCCGAGCGCAACCCCCTTTTACGGTCACGGTTTTTCCATCCGGTCCTTCAGCGCGGCAAGCCCCGCAAAGGGTTTCACCGCATCATCCGTCAGGGGCGTCTGGCCCGGTTCGGTGTGTTGCACGGCACCCAGTTCGGCCCCCGGCGCACGGGGGTAAAGCGGCAGGGCCAGCGTCAGCGCCTCAAGTGCCACGGCGGCGGCATCGATCACATCGGGCAGGGCCTCGGACGTGTCATCCTCGGGGATTTCCACCTCGGTTCCCGTCGGCTCTTGCCAGTCAGCCAGATAGCGCCGTGTCACACGCTCGGCGATCCGGGTTCTGACGGGGGCGAGGGTGATGCCACAGGGCTGTTCGACCGTTGCCTCAAGGGTCGCCTCAAGGGCAAGGTCATGGCGGGCCAGCGGCCTGATTTCCCCGGCAAAGCGCAGATCGCGAACGGCCGTTATGCCCAGCGTTTCGGCCAGCTGCGCTAGCGTTGCCGCATCTGGCCGCCAGGTAAAGCGTGTGGGCTTGCGTGGAGACAGGCTGCGCACCGGGAATGGCAGGCTTTGGGTATGGCTGTCACGCGGGGCATCGGGCATCTCAGCACTCCTTCCGGGTCTGGCTTTCCTTTCTTGATCCGGGGCACGACCTGTCGTATCCCATGGGCAATCAAGGCAAGTGTCGCCCTTGCGATACGGTGCCGCGATGATGTTGACAAGCGGCCTGCCTGACAGGCCGGCCAAAACTTTGGGGCGGAGCGGGACCAGTATGCACGACAATGTGCGGCCAGTCGGATGGGCCCCAGTCGCATGGACAAAGGTCAGATGGGCTGTGGCGGGGCTGGCCATGGCGCTTGTCGTCGGCTGTACGCCGCTTTACCGGAACCATGGCTATGTCCCCAGTGACGATGAACTGGCCCTGATCGAGGTGGGTGTCGACACGCGGGAAACCGTGGCGGAAAAGGTGGGACGGCCGTCAACCGCGGGCCTGCTGAATGATGTCGGCTGGTATTATGTGCAAAGCCGTTGGGTCACCCGCGGCCCGCGCGAACCGCAAGAGATTGACCGCCAGGTCGTGGCGATCACCTTTGCCGAAGGCGGCGCGGTCACGGATGTCGGTCGCTTTGGCCTGGAAGATGGGCAGGTGGTGGCATTGTCGCGGCGCGTGACGGAATCGAATGTGCGCGGGGCCGGGTTCATCCGCCAGCTGCTTGGCAATATCGGCGGCCTGCGTGCAGAGCAGGTGCTGGAATAACCCGGGCTGCCTGCGCGCTTGCCTGCCAGCCAGCCTGCCTGCCTGCGCCTTCAGTCTTCGGCGGGGTCGAAGGTCAGCACCACGCCATTGATGCAATAGCGCAGACCGGTCGGGGCAGGGCCATCGGGAAACACATGGCCCAGATGCGCGTCGCACCGGTTGCAGTGCACTTCGGTGCGGGTCATGAACCAGCTGCGATCAACCGATTCACCGACCATTTCGCCGTCAATGGGGGCGAAAAAGCTGGGCCAGCCTGTGCCGCTGTCAAACTTGGTGGCGGCATCAAACAGCGGGGCATCGCAGCACAGGCACCGATAGGTGCCCGGCGCCTTTGGAAAGGCGTCATGGGTAAAGGCGCGTTCCGTGCCGTGTTTGCGCGCCACCTTGTAGGCCAGGTCAGACAGTTGCGCCTGCCATTCGGCATCGGTCTTCGTGATCTTGTCCATTGGCGGTCTTTCCCGGCTTGGCGCTTGCGCGGCCCCTCTATTCCCCGGCATATCTAGGGCCAATGGGCTGCGCCGCCAAGGTGGGCCGACAGGGGATTTGCGCACAACCGATGCTGGCACTTTTGCAAGGCCGCTACACGGCCCGCCTCGCTGAAGGCGCGGATGACATCATGGCGGCCCAGACCCTGCGCTATCAGTGCTTTGTTGCAGGCCGCCCGGGCGATGACGGGCAGGGCCGCGATGCAGATGCCTTTGATCCCCGCTGCCAGCATGTGCTTGTCGAAGAGGCAGGCTCAGGCCAGTTGGCCTGTACCTACCGGTTGCTCATCCTGCCGTCCGGCGCGGGCCTGGCGCGCAGCTATGCCGCGCAGTTCTATGATCTTGAACGCCTGTCGGCGTTTCCCGGCCCGATGATGGAGCTTGGCCGCTTTTGCGTGGCCCCCGGGCGCAGCCCCGATGCCGATCTGCTGCGCGTGGCATGGGGGGCGATGACGCGCATCGTTGATGCCAACCGCATCGCATTGCTGTTCGGCTGTTCCAGTTTTGCCGGCGCCGATCCTGCACGCCATATGCATGCGTTGCAGGCCCTTGCCAGCAGGCACCTTGCCCCCGCCGCCTTTCGCCCGGCCCGCAAGGCCATAGGCGGGCCAGCGGATGCCCCGGTCGAATTTGCAGCAAACCCCGTGGCTTTTGACCCAAAGCTGGCCCAGTTGCAGACACCCGCGCTTTTGCGCACCTATCTGATGATGGGGGGCTGGGTCAGCGACCATGCCATCATCGACCAGCAGCTTGATACGCTGCATGTCTTTACCGGTCTGCCGATTGCCAGCATTCCGCCGGCCCGCGCCCGTGCCCTGCGTGCCCTTGCCGTGTGACCCAAAATCTTCGCAGATTTCTGCAAATCGCGTCGAAGAAATTTGGCTGCGATTGACCTTTCCGTTCCGCCCCCTTACCCCGCCCCCATGGCACGCGCACCCCTTCTTCAGCTTTCCGGCATCTCGCTGACCTTTGGCGGCAATCCTGTGTTTGATGACCTGTCACTGGTCGTCCAGCCCGGTGACCGCGTGGCCCTTGTGGGCCGTAACGGTTCGGGCAAATCCACGCTGATGAAGGTCATGGCAGGCTTGTCCGAGGCTGACCGTGGTGACCGCGTCGTGCCGCCCGGTGTCACCGTGGGTTACATGGAGCAGGACCCCGATCTTTCGGGTTTTGCGACCCTGGGTGATTTCGCCGCCTCTGGCCTGCCGGCGGATGAGGGGTACCGCGTGGCGATGGTGGCCGAGGGGTTGAAGTTCAATCCCGATACGCCCGTGGCCACAGCATCGGGCGGGGAATGTCGGCGTGCAGCGCTGGCGAAACTGCTGGCCGAAGCGCCGGAACTGATGCTGCTGGACGAACCCACGAACCATCTTGATATCCAGGCCATCGAATGGCTTGAGGCCGAACTTAAATCCACACGCGCTGCCTATGTGCTTATCTCGCACGACCGCGCCTTTCTGCGCGCGTTGACCAAGGCGACCTTGTGGATCGACCGGGGGCAGGTGCGCCGCCGCGAATCCGGGTTTGACGGGTTCGAGGACTGGCGCGAAACCGTCTGGGCCGAAGAGGACGAGGCCCGCCACAAGCTTGACCGCAAGATCAAGGCCGAGGCGAAATGGGCGGTCGAGGGGATTTCGGCCCGCCGCAAGCGCAATCAGGGCCGTGTGCGCGCGCTGGCGGAACTGCGCGCGGAACGCAGCAGCCAGATCCGGCGGCAGGGCACTGCGGCACTGGAAATCGAAAACGGGCCAGTGTCGGGCAAAAAGGTGATTGCGGCCACCGGCCTGACCAAGTCCTTTGGCGACAAGCCGATCATCCGTGATTTTGATCTGCGGGTGTTGCGCGGTGACCGCGTGGCCTTTGTCGGCCCGAATGGCGCGGGCAAGACCACGATCCTCAAGATGCTGACAGGCCAGATCGCGCCAGATGCGGGGGACGTGGTGTTGGGCACCAATCTGGAAATCGCGGTGTTCGATCAGACGCGCGCGCAGCTCGACCCGAAGGCCACGCTCTGGGATAACCTGACGGGTGATCCCCTGATGGCGGTGTCGGGTGCCTCGGATCAGGTCATGGTGCGGGGCAACCCCAAGCATGTTGTGGCCTATCTGAAGGATTTTCTGTTCGATGAACGGCAGGCGCGCGCGCCGGTTTATTCGTTGTCGGGTGGTGAAAAGGCGCGGCTGCTGCTGGCCAAGCTGATGGCGCGCCCGTCAAACCTGCTGATCCTGGACGAGCCGACAAACGACCTTGATGTCGAAACGCTGGACCTGATGCAGGATATTCTGGGCGATTATGATGGCACGGTGCTGCTGGTCAGCCATGACCGCGATTTCATCGATCGCGTGGCCACGACCACGGTCGCACTGGAAGGGCAGGGGCGCGCGGTCGTTTATGCCGGTGGCTGGTCAGATTACGCAAGCCAGCGTGGCGGCACGCCTGTGGTGCCGGATACGCCCGCAGCGGGGCCAAATCGTGCCAAGCCCGTTGCGGTTGGCGCCAAGGCGCCTGCGCCCGCGCCCGCAGACAAGGGCCTGACCTTTGCGGAACGCAAGCGGATGAACGATCTTCCGGCGCTGATCGACCGGCTGGAGGCCGAGATCGGCAAGCTTTCGGAACTGCTGGAATCGCCGGATCTGTTCAGCAAGGAACCGGTCAAGTTCCGCAAGGCCTCTGAAATGCTGGCAGAGCGTCAGACCCAGCTTGCCGCAGCCGAAGATGAATGGCTGCAACTGGCGGACCGCGCCTGAAGGCGGCCGTTCTCGCGCAATTGTCAGGACCGCGTGATCAGGTTGCGCCGCATCCTGCCCAAACCGCATGCGGGCCTGCGCTGGTTTTCGCGCCCGGGGTGAAACATTGGCCAAGGCGGGTTGTCAGCCCGGTCTTTCAGGGTCTTTTGAAAGGCATGCGGGGTATCGACAGGACCCGCCTGTCCTGATCCGCGTCCTGAAAGGAGTTGATGATGAAAACATCCATCACGCGCATGACCATCCTTCTTGCCATGGTCGGCCCGGCCTTTGCCGGTGGCCCGACCGAGGTGATCCCGGAACCGCTGATCGCGCCTGTGCCGGTTCCTGCGCCTGTGAATACCGGTGGCGAATGGGGCGGCTTTTATGCCGGGGCCGGTCTTGGCTATGGCGATGTCGGCAGCAGTACCGACACGCTGGACGGCAAGGGCATTCTGGGCGGGCTGCAGGCCGGCTATCGCCATGATTTTGGAACCGCCGTGGTGGGCGGCGAACTGGAATATGACATCACCGGGATCGACCTTGGGGCAACCGCCGGTGACGCATTGAACAGTGTGGCCCGCCTCAAGGCGATGGCAGGGGCCGATCTTGGCCGGACGCTGGTTTACGGCACGGCTGGCTATGCCTATGCCGACGCGGATGTCGGTGGCGTGGGGCTTTCGGATGATGGCTGGTTTGCCGGGCTTGGGGCCGATTACAGCCTGACAGACCGGCTGACTGTGGGGGCCGAGGTGCTGACGCACAAGTTCGATGATTTTGATGCGTCTGGCGTTGATCTTGACGCCACAACCGCCAAGGCACGCGTCAATCTGCGGTTCTGACACCCGCGTACGGGGTGCGGGGCCGCTGCATGGCCCTGCACCACCACCACCACACCCCACCCAACCTGCGCCGCAGGTCAGGGGCAGCTGTCGGCGGGCACCGGTGGCAAACGGAAGATCCGGTCGTCGCCCTTGGTCCCCGACAGGTCCAGAAAACCTGATGCGCCTTCCAGCACCAAGCCTGCACTGGTCAAAGCCAATTGCACGGCCCCGTCATCGCGCGGCTGCAGTGTGAACCCGCCGCCATCGCCTTCAACCTGGCAGGAAAGGCCTGCCCCTGTCCCATGGCAATAGGCAAGTCCGGTGTAGAAATCGCTGCTGTCGCGCGTCTGCACCTGCAGCCGCAAGGCAAGGCTTGCCACCGTTGTCTGGCCCGCATCCGGCCCGATGGCAAACTGTTTCACCCGTTGATCCGGGTGGCGGGCCAGATGGTCTGCCCGATAAAACCGCAGGTAGCACGCGCCATCCGATGGAAACATGTCCCGCCGCGGGTCTTGTGCCATTGCCGCCACCGGCAGTGCCATAGCCAACAAAAACATCAGTCGACGCATCGCCCGCACCCCCTGTTTGCGCTGTGCTTGCAGCCTAGCCTTGCGGGCCCGCAGCGCAATCCGGCATCATCATCATCGCCGCCACAACCTGCGGGATCATCATCACATCATCCCGGGTGCAGGCCAAAGACCCAACCTGCACCCGGATCACAAAGCGCCCCTTGTGCTGGGTCTGCGTCAGATAGATGCGCCCGTCATTGTTGATACGCTCCAGCAAGGCCGCTGTCGCCGCGTCATCCTTAAGCGCAAAGGTAAACAGCGACAGGGCCGGGCCTGTCACGATCTGCAGTCCCGCAAGCCCCTGCAAGGCCTGGCAGGCCTCTTGTGCCCAGGCCACATGATTGCGGATCATGCCGCGCAACCCCTCCAGCCCATGCGCCCGCAGCACGAACCACAGCTTCAACGCCCGGAACCTGCGCCCAAGCGGCACCGTCCATTCGTTGAAATTCACGATCTCTTCGCGCCCGGCCGTTTCCAGATAGCTTGGGCGCAGCCCCAATGTCCGCACCTGCGGCCCCGGATCGCGCAGGAACTGCACAGAACAGTCAAACTGCGCCCCAAGCCATTTGTGCGGATTGAAGACGATCGAATCCGCGTCTTCGACCCCCGCCCAAAGATGCCGGAATTCATCGCAGATCATTGCCGACCCGGCCCAGGCCGCATCGACATGCACCGGCAAACCATGCGCCTTTGCCACCGCGATACAGTCTGCGATCCGATCACAGGCCCCGACCGATGTGCCGCCCGTGCACAAGATGACCCCTGCCGGCACGAACCCTGCCGCCAGATCCGCCCGGATCAGCCTGTCAAGCACCGCAGGGTCCATCGACAGGCTGGCCTCGGTTGCCACCTTGACCAGATTGTCCTGCCCGATCCCCGCCACGCGAATGGCCTTGTCCACCGATGAATGGGTCTGCGCACTCGCATAGATCCGCAGCCGCCCCGCCCCGGCCAGCCCCGTGATATTCCCCTGATGACCAAGCGCCACTTCGCGCATCGTCAGCACCGCGGACAAGGTTGCATTCGTGGCCGAATCGTGGATCGTGCCCACAAACCCCTCTGGCAGGCCAAGGGCGGCCCGCAGCCATTGCACCATGACCTGTTCCATCTCGGTTGCAGCCGGGCTGGTCTGCCAGATCAGCGCATTGCAGGCCATCGCATTGACCAGCTGTTCGGCCAGCATCGACGCAGGCGCCGCATTCGCCGGAAAATACGCAAAGAACCGCGGGTGCTGCCAATGCGTCATCGCCCCCGGAACGATGCGCTCGAAATCCGCCAGAATCGCCGCCATGTCCTCCGGCATCTCCGGCGCCATCTCTGGCAACTGCCGCGCCACCGCGCCAGGCACAAGGGGCGCCCGCACCGGGCGTTCACCAAGCGTTGCATGGTAATCCCGCGCCCAATCCGCCGCCCATTTCGACCAGTGGTTCAGATCATCATGGTCCATCGCACACCCCCGTTGCCCGCCTGCCTAACCCACATACTCACTCAATCACAACGCCTTGCCCTTTCAATGTCGCCCAAATATCCGCGCCGCAGGCACCTCTCAGCAAAACAAACCGCTTGGCGCAAAGCCCCCGATCGCTTATCACGCACCGATGAACACGAACGGCCACATCTGCACCTGCTGCATGACCTGCTGACTGACGTCACCGGGGCCGTTCCTTTCGTTTTCACGCAAAACCAAAGATCGCCGCCCCCCGCAGGCCACCAGATGCATGGGAATAAGCGCATGACCACGATCAAGCTTTGGAATTCAAAGACCCGCCGCAAAGAGGAATTCGTTCCTTTGGACGCAAAGAACGTGCGCATGTATGTCTGCGGCCCCACCGTCTATGACCGCGCGCATCTTGGCAACGCCCGCCCCGTCATCGTGTTCGATGTGCTGGGCCGCCTGCTGCGCCATGTCTATGGCGCGGATCACGTGACTTATGTGCGCAATTTCACCGACGTCGATGACAAGATCAACGCCGAGGCCCTGCGCCGCCAGAAGGCCGGCACGCCCGGCACGCTGGAAGACCTGATCGCCGGACGCACCGCCGAGACAATCAGCTGGTATCACGCCGACATGGACGCGCTCGGTGCCCTGCGCCCCGATCATGAACCCCGCGCCACCGCCTATATCGGCCAGATGATCGCCATGATCACCGGGCTGATTGCCTCTGGCCATGCCTATGCCGCCGAAGGCCACGTGCTGTTCGCCGTCGACAGCTACAAGGATTACGGCAAACTTTCAGGCCGCACGGTGGAAGACATGATCGCCGGCGCGCGGGTCGAAGTCGCCCCCTACAAGCGCAACCCGATGGATTTCGTCCTGTGGAAACCCTCATCCGGGCAGGAACCCGGCTGGACCAGCCCATGGGGCAGGGGGCGGCCCGGCTGGCATATCGAATGCAGCGCCATGGCGCATGAGTTGCTGGGAGAGTCTTTTGACATCCACGGTGGCGGGCTGGACCTGCAATTCCCCCACCACGAAAACGAAATTGCCCAAAGCGCCTGCGCCCACCCGCACGGTCAGTTCGCGCGTTATTGGATGCATAACGAGATGCTGCAGGTTGAAGGCAAGAAGATGTCCAAGTCTTTGGGCAACTTCTTCACCGTGCGGGATTTGCTGGATCAGGGCGTGCCGGGTGAGGTAATCCGGTTTGTGATGCTGAGCACGCATTATCGCAGCCCGATGGATTGGACGAAGGAAAAGGCCAAACAAGCCAAGGCTACGCTCAAGAACTGGCGCGAATGGAGCGACGGCATTTCGGTGGACCAGATCAACTTGCGCGGGCCTGATCCCTTGTTCATCGCGGCGCTAGCTGACGATGTAAACACTGCTGGCGCGATTTCTGTTCTGCATGGTTTGGCAAAGAAAGCAGACTGGGCTGGACTTGTTGCATCGGCAAATATTGTTGGCCTTTTGACCAAAGATCATGATGCTTGGGCCAACAACATGCCGTCGAACCTTCCAGATCAGTATTCGCAGATCATTTCTTTTCTTGCGAAGCGAAGACTGGAAGCAAGGAAAGCAAAGGACTTCACCGCGGCAGACAAATTGCGTGACGATTTACTCAACGCAGGTGTTCGGCTCGAAGATGGTGCAGGCGATCACATAGTTTGGGAAAGATTGGATAACTTCGACCCCTCCAAACTGGAGGCCCTGAAGTGACACCCCATCCACCCGCCGTGCACCGGAATTTTCGAAAATTCCGGTCCGATTTCTTGCAAGAAATCGGTCAATTTTCTTCGAAGAAAATTGCAAATTCCTTCCAAGGAATTTGGTGCGCCACATGAGTGATCGCCTCTATCTCTTCGACACCACCCTGCGCGACGGCCAGCAAACCCAGGGCGTCCAGTTCTCCACCGCCGAAAAGCTGACCATCGCTGCCGCCCTTGATGCCCTTGGCCTCGATTACATCGAGGGCGGCTGGCCCGGTGCCAACCCCACCGACTCCGACTTTTTCGCCCAAATTCCCCAAACCCGCGCCACCATGACTGCCTTCGGCATGACCAAGCGTGCAGGCCGCAGCGCCGAGAATGACGATGTCCTTGCCGCCGTCCTGAACGCCCGCACCCCCGCTGTCTGCCTTGTCGGCAAGACCCACCCCTTTCACGTGACCACCGCGTTGAACATCACGCTTGACGAAAACCTGGAAAACATTCGCGCCAGCATCGCCCATCTGGTCGCACAGGGCCGAGAGGCCATGCTGGATGCTGAACATTTCTTTGACGGCTACCGCGCCGACCCTGCCTATGCCCTGTCCTGCCTGCATACCGCCCTGAATGCCGGGGCGCGGTGGGTGATCCTGTGTGACACCAACGGTGGCACGCTCCCCGCCGAAATCCATCGCATCACGTCGCAGGTTATCGCAAACGGGATCCCGGGCAGCCACCTTGGCATTCATTGCCACGATGATACCGGCAATGCCGTCGCCAATTCCCTTGCCGCCGTCGATGCTGGCGCGCGCCAAATTCAGGGCACGCTCAACGGGCTGGGCGAACGTTGCGGCAACGCCAACCTTGTCACGCTCATCCCCACGCTTCTGCTCAAGGAACCCTATGTCAGCACCCTTCACACCGGCATCACGCCCGCCGCCCTTGCCACGCTGACCCGCACGTCGCGCCTGCTGGATGATATCCTGAACCGCGTTCCCCTTCGCGCGGCCCCCTATGTTGGCGCCTCCGCCTTTGCCCACAAGGCCGGGCTGCACGCGTCGGCCATTCTGAAAGACCCCAGCACCTACGAACACATTGCGCCTGCGGCCGTCGGCAATGCGCGCGTGATCCCGATGAGCAATCAGGCGGGGCAATCGAACCTGAGGATGCGACTGGAAGCGGCTGGTATTGCAGTGAAAAAGGACGATCCGCGCTTGGGGCGGATTCTTGAGATCATCAAGGAGCGCGAAGATCAAGGCTATGCCTATGACGGCGCGCAGGCGTCGTTTGAACTGGTCGCGCGCAAGGAACTGGGCCTGCTGCCTGCGTTCTTTGAGGTGAAGCGCTATCGCGTCACGGTAGAGCGGCGCAAGAACAAGTATGACCGGATGGTCAGCCTGTCCGAGGCTGTGGTGGTGGTGAAGATCGGTGAAAAGAAGATGCTTTCAGTGTCGGAAAGCATGGATGAAACCGGCACGGACCGGGGCCCGGTGAACGCCTTGGCCAAGGCTTTGGGCAAGGATCTGGGCCCCTATCAGGCCTGTATCGACGACTTGCATCTGGTGGATTTCAAGGTGCGCATCACCCAGGGCGGGACCGAGGCCGTGACGCGCGTGATCATCGACAGCGAGGACAGCGCCGGCCATCGCTGGTCGACCGTGGGGGTGAGTGCGAACATCGTGGACGCC